>CAMXUZ010000296.1 GCA_947251855.1 uncultured Ruaniaceae bacterium | reverse complement strand
CACCCGCAGGTGCCTCACCCGCCGGCAGGGTCGCCTCGTAGCAGGCGTCGGCAACTTCGGCCGGGTACTCCCACGGGTCGACGCTATCGAGCGGGAGCGGATCGGCGCCGTACAGCACGAACCCGACCCCCGGTGCGCCTTCCATGGCCGGTGCGGTGATCGTCCAGACCGCCGGGTACGTGCCCCCTTTGCTCATCGTCCACCCGACCGTGTCGATGTTTTCGCCGTCATCCCACACCTCTACTCGGTACTCGCCGGGCGCGGAGACTTCGGTCGTGATCGTCACTTCACACCCGTTGCGGGTGATGTCGATGATGCTGCCCGTGACCGGCTCGTCCACGGCAGGCGGATCTTCCACGGCAGGCGGCTCCTCGACGGCGAGGACCTCTACCTGGACGGCCGGGTACTCGAAAGTACCGTCGTAGACGTCACAGGCGGCGTGCACCTCATAGGTTCCCGGCGCTTCCGGGGCCTCGAGCGTCATCGTCCACGTGCCGTCGGTTTCCGCGTCGACGGCGTAGATCTCGTCGTCGACGGCTATCGTCACCAGCCCGGGCTCGCCGAGGGGTTCCCCTGCTTCGTCCAGGGGGCCGATGCATCCGTCGTTGGATATTGAGAACTCGCCCCCCGGTTCTACGGACCCGGGTTCAACAGCCGGCGGGGTATCGGCGTCCGCCCACGCGGCGACCCCTCCGGTCATGGCAAACAGCAATGCTCCTGAAGCGACCATTGCAACTCGTGAGGAAGTCTTCATCAACTCCACCCTTCAAGTGAAATTACCGCCACGGGCGTACACGCTCTCATTGCGTACACAGATTTGACATCGCCTTGTGCGTCCGGGCGGCGGCGACCTCATAATAGCGAGCTTTTCCTGCAACGGGGCCGAAATCGGGAAAGATGTTAAACGATCGACGATGTCGCGCCCGCGATCAGGACAGCCGGGTCACTTGGAGTTGAGGCGGATCGCCCACTGGATCGCGCCGCAGCAACGGTTGACCAAAATCTGCACCTCCGCCCGATCAGCAATGGCGCCGACCAGGCCTGTGAGAAGCCTCATCTCTCTCCCACCCTCCTTGAGAAGTACCCCACGGGGGTATAGCGTTAACGGCATCAACATTACGCCCTGGGGGTATCGAAGGCCTAGCTTGGCTCGTCTTATTGCGGGGCTCTCCCCGCGAGGAAAGGAAACCAGATGGCTACCGGCGGCACGGAACACGCCCTGCACCATTCGGCTGGCGACACTCGGGAAGGGCTCTCGCTCGACTCACGCGGATTCGTCCTCTCACTGATCGATGCCCCCTCCTCTACCGGAGTGGCCGGCCGACTGCAGTTTCAGATCCACCGGGAAACCGGTGAGCCGCTGATTCAGTTCACCAAGGCTCACGAAAAGGATCTGCACCTCATCGTCGTGCGCACCGATGGCTCGCACTTCCGTCACGTTCACCCGGGCCTCGACCCCAGCACCGGCATATGGTCGGTGCCGTGGATCTGGGAGGAAGCAGGCACGTACCGGATCTATGCGGATTTCACTCCCGCAGACGCCGAGGCGGGCGAGGTGACGCTCTCGCGCACCGTTGAGGTCGCTGGTGACTACCGGCCGACCCGGGCGACTGCCCGCGCCACCGACGAGGTCGGCGGCTTCACCCTCGAGCTCGAGGGTGATCTGGTTGCCGGCGCGCCGAGCGAGTTGACCGTTTCCATCGCCCGAGATGGGGAGCCCGTCACGTCGCTGCAGCCGTATCTCGGTGCGTTCGGGCACCTCGTCGCGCTCCGCGAAGGAGATCTCGCCTACCTGCACATCCATGCCGAAGGCGAGAGTCCCGAGAACGGCCAGAGCACAGCCGGACCAACGATCACTTTCGCTGCAATCGCGCCGACGATCGGCAGATACCTGCTCTATCTTGATTTCCAGGTTGATGGAGTGGTTCACACCGCGACCTTTGTGCTCGACGCGCACCATCGGCCTGCGACCGACCAGGTTGCGGGCTAAGGGGGTATCCACGAGATGGGCGCAGCTCACAACCACGCTCCCGGCGGGCTCGATAAGCAGGAATCTCGCGAATTTCGTAACAAGCTCTGGATCGCGTTCTCCATCACCGCGCTGATCGCTATCGCCCAGGCCATCGGATCCGTTCTCACAGGCAGCCTCGCCCTCCTGACCGATACCGTGCACGCGCTCACCGATGCCTCAGGCTTGCTCGTCGCGGTGATCGCCGCGACCCTCATGGTGAAGCCGGCAACGTCGACCCGCACGTGGGGATTTCGGCGTATTGAAGTGATCGCCGCGCTCGGCCAGGCGACCCTGTTGCTGATCGTGGGAACGTACGCGGCGATCGAAGGCGTGCGGCGGCTCTTCGAGCCACCCGAGGTTCCCGCCGGGGAGCTGCTCGTGTTCGGGATCATCGGCCTGGCCGCGAACCTCGCGGCGATGGCGGTGCTCTCCTCCAGCAGGACCGCGAACTTCAACATGCGCGCGGCGTTCCTCGAAGTGCTCAACGATGCCCTCGGGTCCCTCGGCGTGATCATCGCGGCGATCGTCATCTCGACCACCGGTTTCCAGCAGGCCGATGCGATCGCGGGGCTGCTGATCGCGGCGCTCATCGTGCCTCGGGCATTCACGTTGATGCGGGAAACCCTACGCGTGTTGATGGAATTCGCCCCGAAAGGGTTGGATCTCGACGAGGTTCGTCGTCATATCCTGGCGCTCGAACACGTCAAGGCCGTCCACGACCTGCACGCCTCGACCGTTGCCTCGGGGCTGCCCACGTTGACGGCGCACATCGTCGTCGACGATGAGTGCTTCACCGACGGGCACGCGGCGGAGATCCTCGAGCGAGTACGGGAATGCGTAGTGGAGCATTTCGAGGTGTCGATCCGTCACTCGACGTTTCAGGTCGAACCGGAACACCTCGCTGAGTTGGAACCGCTGTGCAGCTAAGCCCGGGGCGTGAGTGCGGGGCGGCGCGGGAGCACCCGCACCCCCTCCGCATATTCGACGACGTCGATCGGCGTCTCGTACACCTCCGATAACACTCGAGCAGTGCAAACCTGGTCAGGTGGCCCGCTCGCCCGCACCCTTCCCTGGGACATCAGCACCACCTCGTCGGCGTAGGAGGCGGCGGCGTCGAGGTCGTGCACGACGATTCCGATCGCTGCCCCCTGCCGGGCAAGGGTGCGCAGGAGCTGCATCGTGGCCTCCGCGTGTGCGATGTCCATTGCGGCGGTGGGTTCATCGAGGAGGATCACGCTCGCCCGGGTGATCGGAGTGGCCTGGGCGATCACCCGGGCGTGCGCGGCCCGGGCCCGTTCCCCGCCGGAGAGGCTCGTGATCTCCCGCTCGGCGAATTCCTCGAGTTCACACTGTTGCAGGGTTGCCGTGACGATGTCGGCGTCCTCCTTCGCCGGCGTCCCCCACGGGGTGCGACCCATCGCGACGACGTCGCGCACCGTGAACGGGAACGCGACGGTAACGTCTTGGGGCATGACCGCGCGCCGGCGGGCCGCTTCCTTCACCGACAGCTCGCGCAGTTCGGTCTCCCCGATGTGCACGCTGCCCGGGTTGGGCTTGAGCGTGCCCGAACACACGCCGAGGAGGGTCGATTTGCCCGCGCCGTTGGGGCCGATGATCGCGGTCACCGACCCGGGCGCGAGGCGCAGGGATACATCATCGAGGATGGCCCGGTTCCCGATGAGCACGCTCGCGCGGGCTACTCGCAGCATCATTGGCCCCCGATCCCTTGGCCCCGCAGGGTGCGGCGGAGCAGCAGCAGGAACAGCGGTCCGCCGACAACGGCGGTGAAGATCCCGATCGGGAGATCCGCGAAGGGAACGACGGTACGGGCGGCGATGTCCGCGAGGCTGAGCAGGACGGCCCCGCCGAGGGCGGACAGCGGGATGAGGAACCGGTGCGAGGGTCCGATCGCGAGGCGCAGCGCGTGGGGCACGATGAGCCCGACGAACGCGATGACTCCCGAGAACGCGACGGCGACCCCGGTGAGGAGGCAGACGAGCAGGATCGCGATGACGCGCAGGGCCTCCACGTGCACTCCCGAGGTCGAGGCCGCCGAATCCCCCAGCGCGAGCACGTCGAGCTTCTTCCTGATGGCCAGGCAGCCGGCGAAGCCGGCGGCGAAGATCACGCCGGTCACGGCCATGCCCTGGCCGCGGGCGTGGGCGAGCGCCCCGTGCTGCCGGGACATCACCTGCCCCCGGGAGGAGGTGTCCCCGGGGAAGACGAGCTCACTCGTGCCCCCCCTGGGGAACGCGGT
>CAMXUZ010000295.1 GCA_947251855.1 uncultured Ruaniaceae bacterium | reverse complement strand
CCTGCGCGGTCCAGGTTCCGTGCGGTGATGCCACCGCCCAGCTCTTCGAGGCGGCGGGCCTCACCGCCGAGCCCATCAGTGAGGAACAAAGCGTGACCTCCGTAGCCAACCGGGTCTCGGCGGGTGACGTTGGTGCCGGGTTCATCTACAGCACCGACGTCGCGGCCCGCCCGGAGCTGCGGGGCATCTCCCCGAGGGCAGCGCAGATCATCAATAACTACCCGATCGGTACGACCTCCGACTCCCGGGTGGGCACGGAATTCGTCGAGTTCGTTCTCTCCGAACGAGGCAGGAGCGTGCTCGGATCTTACGGGTTCGGTCAACCGTGACCGCGCGCAGGCAGGTACCACGGTGGGTGTACGCTCCCGCGCTCGCCGGCCTGGCGCTCGTCGTCGTGCCTCTGCTCGCGCTCCTGCCGCGGGTGCATTGGGCAACGTTCTGGAGTGATATCTCCGAACCCTCGACGTTCGCCGCGCTGGCCCTGTCAACCAAATGTGCCCTGCTCGCGGTCGTGCTGTGCGTCGTGCTCGGTGTCCCACTCGCGCTCGTCATCGCCCGGGCTCCTGCGCCCCTGGGAGTCGTGCTGCGCACGATCGTGACGCTGCCGCTGGTCCTGCCGCCGTTGGTCGGTGGCGTGGCGCTGCTCGCGGTGCTGGGCCGTACGGGGCTCATCGGGCCGTGGCTCGAGGGGCTGGGCATCACCGTGCCCTTCACACCCGCCGCCGTCGTGGTTGCCCAGACCTTCGTCGCGATGCCGTTCCTCGTCATCTCGGTTGAAGGTGCGCTCCGAGCGGCGGGCACCGATTACGAAGAGGTCGCTGCCGGTTTGGGCGCCGGCCGTGGCCGCATCCTCGCCCGGGTCACCCTGCCGCTCATCATGCCCGGCCTGCTCGCGGGAATCGTCCTGGCATTCGCCCGCAGCGTGGGGGAGTTCGGCGCGACGGCGCTACTCGCGGGTAACCAGCCCGGGGTGACGCAAACCATTCCGATGGCGATCTATACGGCGTTCAATGGCGTAGGCACCTCCCGGCAAGCCGCGATGGCGCTGTCTGTGCTCCTCATCGCGACCGCGCTCGCGGTGCTGCTCATCTTTCCCGTCGCCCGGGGCAGCTCCGCGGCGGTCGTCGGCGCGGGCCGCGCCGCTGAGCCGCGCCCTGATGAAGGTGTTCCCACTCCGGAGGTTCCCGGTCCCCCTGCCGCGCCGTGCGGGGAGCACCTCCCCCTCGACGGGCTGTTCTCGCGGCCCGGTTTCCAACTTGATGCCCGACTCGAGGCAGGGCCAGAGGAGATCCTCGCGATCGTGGGGCCGAACGCGGCAGGGAAGTCTACCCTCGACAACCTCATCGCCGGGAACCTTCGCCCCCGCCGCGGCAGGATCGCCATCGACGGTGAGGAGCTTTCGACTCCCGACCGCGTGGTCCCGCCCCATCAGCGCCACGTGGGAGTGCTGGGCCAACGCCCGTTGCTGTTCCCCCACCTGAGCGTGCTGGAAAACGTCGCGTTCGGCCCGCGCAGCCGGGGCGTGAAGAAGGCGGCGGCCCACGCCTACGCACGGGAACTCCTCACGCACGTGGCCATGGCAACCACGGAGCACCGCCGCCCCGCGGGGCTCTCCGGCGGGCAACAGCAACGGGTCGCCCTCGCCCGCGCGCTGGCGACCGAACCGGCGGTGCTCCTCCTCGACGAACCGATGGCCGCCCTCGATGTTGCCACCGCCCCGCACATCCGGCGCATCCTCGCCCAGGAGGTCGCGCGTGCCCAGGTCACCGCCGTCGTTGTGACCCACGACGTCCTCGACGTCGTGGGCCTGGCTGAACGGGTCGTCGTCATCGAAGGCGGGAAAGTGGCGGAGGACCGGGCCGCAGCGGACTTCCTCGCCCGGCCCTCCTCCGCTTTTGGCGCCACCCTCACCGGGGTGAACGTGCTGCCCGATCCCCGCACCGGCGAATTGCTGCACCTCGGGCCGGAGGGGTTGGCGCTGGATCGGAGCGAGAACCGCCGCTCGGGCTGGTCAGCAACCGTCGAACTCATCGAGGTTTCCGGGGCGCGGGCTCTCGTGCGCGCGTCGGTCGGGAACCGGTTCGTCACGCTGGGATGTGACGTGGACGTCGCCGCCGAGCTGCTCCCGGGTCAGCGCGTGTGGATCACTCGGACGGCGGCGCAAGTGGAAGCGTGATGACGATCGTGGCTCCGCCGCCGGGAGTGGGCTCATAATAGGCGCTGCCGCCGTGGGCGTTCATGATCCCTGCGACGATCGCGAGCCCGAGACCGGTACCCCCGCGGGAACGGGCGCGGGAGGAATCCGGCCGGTAGAAACGTTCGAAGATGCGCTCGGACTCTCCGGAAGGGATCCCGGGACCGTGGTCGCGGACCTTGATGACGGCGTTCTCGGCCCCGGCGCGGGCCTCGATCTCCACGGGCGTGCCCTTGGGGGTGTGGTTCGCGGCGTTGCCCACGAGGTTCATGAGTACCTGCCGGATTCGGTTGGCATCCCCCCACGCGATGACCGGCTCCGGGGCGACGAGCGCGGTGGGCCGCGTGGGATCGAGCGCGCCGAGATCGGTGAGCGCGTCGCTTGCAAGCGCACGAAGGTCCACCGGCGCCATCTCCAGGGGCCGTTTCTCGTCGAGCCGGGCGAGTGCGAGCAGGTCGGAAACGAGGACGCCCATCCGGCGGGCCTCGGATTCGATG
>CAMXUZ010000294.1 GCA_947251855.1 uncultured Ruaniaceae bacterium | reverse complement strand
CTCGCGCCCCCGTTCGTAGAGCTCCGTGGCCTCTTCCGCGACCTGGTGGGCGCCGCGGTGTACCGCCGCGTTGTAGTTGCGGTTGAAGTCCTCTTCCGCGTCAAGGACGCAGCCGGGTGATTGGCTCGTCGCCCCGGAATCGAGGTAGATGAGCGGGACCCCGCCACGCACCGTGCGCGCGAGCACGGGAAAGCCGGCGCGGATCGCGGCGATCTCGCGGGCGCTGAGCACGTGCGTGGCGGGCATCGGATTACGCGTTCACGAGGTAACGGTCGTAGCCCTCTTCTTCCAGGCGCTCGGCGAGTTCCGGGCCCCCTTCGTCGACGACCTTGCCGCCGAAGACCACGTGTACGTAGTCCGGCTTGATGTAGCGCAGGATCCGGGTGTAGTGGGTGATGAGCATGACCCCGACGTTCGTGTTCTCCTTGACGCGGTTGACGCCTTCGGAGACGACCCGCAGGGCATCCACGTCGAGTCCGGAGTCCGTTTCGTCCAGGACGGCGAACTTCGGCTGGAGTAGTTCCATCTGCAGGATCTCGTGGCGCTTCTTCTCACCACCGGAGAACCCTTCGTTGACGTTGCGCTCGGAGAACGAGGAGTCCATCCGCAGTGCTTCCATCGATTCACGCACGTCCTTGACCCAGTGGCGCAGCGCCGGGGCCTTACCGTCGACGGCGGTCTTCGCGGTGCGCAGGAAGTTCGACACGGACACGCCGGGAACTTCAACGGGGTACTGCATCGCGAGGAAGAGACCGGCGCGGGCGCGTTCGTCGACTTCCATCTCCAGCACGTCTTCACCATCGAAAGTGATCGAACCGCTCGTCACTTCGTAGTCCGGGTGCCCGGCGATCGCGTACGCCAGAGTGGACTTGCCCGAGCCGTTGGGGCCCATGATCGCGTGGGTCTCGCCACTCTTGATGGTGAGGTCGAGGCCTTTGAGGATCGGCTTGGTGCCTTCGGCGGTTTCAACGGAGACGTGCAGGTCTCGGATTTCCAAGGTTGCCATGGTTTTCTGATTTCCTTTTTTACGCAGGCTTTTCGGTGATCTGGGGAGCGTCGATGTCGACGAGGACGTCGTCGCCGTCATAGCTCACCGGATATATCGGGGTGGGTTGGGTGGCGGGCAGCGAGAGGGGCCAACCGGTTCGTAGGTCGAAGGTGGACCCGTGAAGCCAACACTCGACGGTGTCGCCGTCCACCTCCCCCTCGGACAGGGAGACCTGCCCGTGGGTGCAGACGTCACCGATGGCGTAATATTCGCCGTCATCGGCACGCACGAGAGCGATTTCTACGAGTTCACCTGCGTCGTTATCGAGTTCGAGTTTCAACGCTTCACCCGGTTCGAGGTCGTCGCGGGTGCCTACTACTTGGGCGGTCATTCGCTGGTGCCATCCTCGATTGAACGGTCGATCTCTTCTTGCAGTCCAGTTTCGAGCGCGGGAACCTCTCCGAGCGCGGCGTTGAGTTCCTCCTCGATTTCGTGCAGAACGCGGGCTTCGACGTCTTCGACCTTGATCTTCTGGATGAGGTCAGCGAAGAACCCGCGCACCACCAGACGGCGTGCGGCCGCTTCGGGAATCCCGCGGGCGCTGAGGTAGAAGAGCTGCTCGTCGTCGAATTGTCCGGTCGCCGATGCGTGGCCCGCACCTTCGATCTCCCCGGTCCCGATTTCGAGGTTCGGCAGCGTGTCCGCCCGCGGTCCGGCGGTGAGGAGGAGGTTGCGGTTGAGCTCGTAGGTGTCGGTTCCTTCGGCGTCCTTGCGGATGAGCACGTCGCCGATCCACACCGTGCGCGCCTCTTCCCCCTGCAGTGCGCCCTTGTAGGCGACGCGGGAGTAGCAGTTGGGTGCGACGTGATCGACGAAGAGCCGGTGCTCCTGGTGCTGACCGGAGTCGGAGAAGTAGACCCCGTCGAGTTCCACCTCCCCGCCCTTACCGTCGAGGATCGCTTCGGGGGTCAGGCGAACCACCTTGCCGCCGAGGGTGACGACGATGTGGTGGAGCTTCGCGTCCCGGCCGAGCCTCGCCCGTTGGGCGGAGACGTGGATGGCTTCGTCCTCCCAGTCCTGGACCGAGACGACCTTGAGGTTCGCCCCGTCACCGACGAGGATCTCCACCGTCTGGGCGAGCTCGCTCGCACCGGTGTGGTTGACGATCACCGTCGCCTCGGACAGCGATTCGGCGTGGATGAGCACGTGGTTGACGCTCGGTCCCATCCCCTGGCCGCGCACGTCGAGGGTGATTTCCTTCGCCGCGACGTGCTCCTTGGGGATCGTGACGACCCAGGAGTTGCCCCGGTGTTCCCACGCAGCGGCAGCGATCCGATCGGAGGGGATCCCTGCCTGCCCGAGCCGGGCGTCGTCGGCGGCGACCTCTTCGAGCGTGACCTTGTCATCGCCGTCGAGCGTCACCTGGGGGCGCGCCCCGGTGAAGTCTGCGGCGAAGAGCCCCTGCAGGTTCCGTACCGGCGAGAACCGCCATTCCTCTTCCCGGCCGGTGGGCATCGCGAAGTCGTCGAGGACGAATGAGCTCAGCCGGTCCGCCCGGGAGGTGGTGGAGATGACGGGCGCCTCACCGTGGGAGTGCGCGCCGTCCACCTCCGCCTGCGAGTGATCGGTGCTCAGTGTTTCAGTTTGGGTCGACATCAGCCGACGGCCCCTTCCATCTGCAGTTCAATGAGTCGGTTGAGTTCGATGGCGTATTCCATCGGCAGTTCGCGTGAGATCGGCTCCACGAATCCGCGCACGATCATTGCGTAAGCTTCGAACTCATCAAGCCCGCGTGACATGAGGTAGAACAGCTGGTCGGCGCTCACCTTCGAAACGGTTGCTTCGTGAACCATCTCGACGTCGTCGACGCGGACGTCGGTGTAGGGGTAGGTGTCTGAGCGGGAGATCTGGTCGACGAGCAGCGCGTCACACAGCACCGCCGACTTCGACCGGTTCGCTCCTTCGAGCACCTGGATGAGGCCGCGGTAGGAGGAACGCCCACCACTGCGCGCCACCGACTTCGACACGATGTTCGAGGACGTGTTCGGCGCCATGTGCACCATCTTCGAGCCCGTGTCCTGGTGCTGGTCCGCACCTGCGAAGGCGATCGAGAGGGTTTCCCCGTGCGAGTGTTCACCCGTGAGGTAAACGGCCGGGTACTTCATCGTGACCTTGGAGCCGATGTTCGCATCGACCCACTCCATCGTTCCGCCCTGTTCGACGGTGGTGCGCTTGGTCACGAGGTTGTACACGTTGTTCGACCAGTTCTGGATCGTGGTGTAGCGGACCTTGGCGTCCTTCTTCACGATGATTTCCACGACGGCCGAGTGCAGCGAGTCCGACTTATAGATCGGGGCGGTGCAGCCCTCGACGTAGTGAACCGAGGAGCCTTCGTCGGCGATGATGAGCGTGCGCTCGAACTGGCCCATGTTCTCGGTGTTGATCCGGAAGTAGGCCTGCAGGGGGATCTCCACGTGCACCCCGGGCGGCACGTACACGAAGGAGCCGCCCGACCACACGGCGGTGTTCAGCGCGGAGAACTTGTTGTCCCCGGCGGGGATCACGGTGCCGAAGTACTCCTCGAAGAACTCCGGGTGCTCGCGCAGCGCGGTGTC
>CAMXUZ010000293.1 GCA_947251855.1 uncultured Ruaniaceae bacterium | reverse complement strand
GACGTCGGCCATCGTCACCGCGGTGACGAACTGCAGGAGCTGCCACGAAATCACCGGCCCCCGGCCCCAGCGCATCCCCCGCCACAGCCCGCGGCCGCCGAAGAACAGCAGCGCCGCGAACATGAGGATCACCGCGGCCATCGTCAGGGCGTATCCCCATGAGCCCATCTCGCCATCGGGGCGGTCGACGACCATCCACACCGCGGCCACGAGGAGCCCGAGGATCTCCACCCCGAGGAGTACGAACGCCATCCACAGCAGCGGCGGGCGGGACGTAGAATCGGATTTCGCGGGGCTCTCCACGGCTCCTACCTTAGCCGTGAACCGGCCCGGATAGCACACTGGCCGCCCGCTGCGCTATGAAGGATATCTCACCAGGATTTGGCAATTCTCCTCTTGTGTAGAACGCCCGCACGTGTGAAAGTAGACGGTGGTTGAATCATTTACCCCGAATTCACACACTTCCACCAGCGCATACTTGTGCGCTTTCGTGCATGTTTGTTTTCGGTTTGCCTAAGGAGAACCTGCTCATGGATTGGCGTAGTCGCGCTGCCTGCCTCACTGAAGACCCCGAGCTCTTCTTTCCCATCGGCAACACCGGGCCCGCCCTCGTACAGATCGAAGAAGCGAAGGCCGTGTGCCGGCAGTGCCCCGTGGTGGATACCTACTTGAAGTGGGCAATGGAAACAGGCCAGGACGCCGGAGTGTGGGGCGGGATGTCCGAGGACGAGCGCCGTTCGCTCAAGCGTCGCACCGCTCGCGCTCGCCGCGCACGCTCCTGATCGAACCATCTTCGTAGTCACGCCACCGCGGAACCGCGGTGGCGTTACTGCAGCGGGACCGTGAGCTCCACGCGCGTGCCCCCGCCCGGATTATCAGCCCAGTTGATCGTCCCAGCCAGCTCCGTTTCCGTAAGCGTTCGCACGATCTGCGTGCCCAGGCCCTGACCGACCCGGCCGCCGGCACCTTCCCCGTCGTCGTTGACCGTCACGTACAGCGTGCCGTTCGAACGTGAGGTGGAGACGACGATCTTGCCTCCCGAATTGGAAAATCCGTGCTCGACGGCGTTGGTGACGAGCTCGGTGAGGACGACGGCGAGCGCGGTCGCATGGGTTGCTTGGATCGTGCCGAACTTCCCGTCGCGCACGAACTCAACCTCGACGTTGCTCGTGCGCGCCGCGTCGGCCGCCATCGACAGGGTGCGCCCGAACAGATCGTCGAAGTTGACCGTCTCGTCGATCGTCTGCGAGAGCGCCTCGTGCACGGTCGCGATCGTCGCCACCCGGCGCATCGCCTCGTCGAGCGCCGTGCGCACCTCGGTGGAGGTGGAGCGCCGAGCCTGCAGGCGCAGCAACGCCGCGACGGTCTGGAGATTATTCTTCACCCGGTGGTGGATCTCGCGGATCGTCGCGTCCTTGGTCATGAGTTCGCGTTCCCGGCGGCGCAGTTCGGAAACGTCCCGCACGAGCAGGACCGAGCCGGTGCGCGCGCCGTAGGCGGTGATGGGGATCGCCCGCAACGACAGCGCCACCCCGAGGGATTCCACGTCGGTGCGCCACGCGGCCCGGCCCATGATCACCAGCGGCAACGATTCATCCACCTCATCGGCGGCATCGAGGAGCGGGGTGACGACTTCGGCGAGCGGCTGGCCAACGATCTCACCGGTGACGCCGAGGCGGTGGAATGCCGAGGAGGCGTTCGGGGAGGCGTAGAGCACCTCACCTTCGGCGTTGAGGCGGACGAGGCCGTCCCCCACGCGCGGGGCCCCACGGCGCCGGCCCGTCGCGGCGTCCATGGAGGGGAATTCCCCGCGGGCGATCATTTCACAGATCTCGTCCGCGGATTCCACGTAGTTGACTTCGAGGCGGCTCGGGGTCCGGCTCGCACCCAGGTGGGTCTCCCGGGCGATGACGGCGATCGTGCGCCCCTCGCGCACGACTGGGATCGCTTCCTCTCGGATCGCGTACGCCCCGGTCCAGCGGACTTCCTTCACCCGCACCATCTGCTGGGTGTTCGCACCCTCGTCGAGGGTTTCTTGCAGGGAGTTCGGGGATCTGCTGCCGATGATGTCGTCGTGGTGCACCGTCGCCGCGGTGGAGGGCCGGCAGTGGGCAATGGCGACGTAATCGCCGTCGACCGTGGGCAGCCACAGCACCAGGTCGGCGAAGGCGAGGTCGGAGATCACTTGCCAATCCCCCACCAGCAGGTGCAGCCATTCGGCGTCGACCGGATCGGAGGTTCCGTGACGCTCGAGCAGGTTACTCATCGTGGACACACACATAGCCTAGAGTGTTTCTATGCACTTCAACGCCTCAACGGAGTACCCGGCGTCGGCTGCGGCGGTGGCCGAATTGTTCGCAAATCCCGATTTTGTCGATGCGAAGATCGTCGCATCCGGCGCGAGCGAGGGGAAGAAGGAGATCACGGGCAGCCCGGCGGGCGCGTTCAGCGTTGCTACGACCCGCACGATGCCCTCGGACATCATTCCCGCCCAGTACCGCAAGTTCGTTCCCGGCGGGGTCACCCTCACCCTGACCGAGGCGTGGGGCGCGCCGACCGCGGACGGTTCCCGAGAGGGGAAACTCACACTGAAGATCGCCGGGGTTCCCGCATCCGCGGAGGGCACCTGCACCCTGACGGCGGTGAGTGAGGAGTCTTCCACCCTCACGTATGACGGCGATGTCAACGTCTCGATCCCGCTCTTCGGCGGAAAGATCGAACGGGCCGCCGTGAACGCCGTCGAGCGGGTGATGCG
>CAMXUZ010000292.1 GCA_947251855.1 uncultured Ruaniaceae bacterium | reverse complement strand
GGCTGCGGGCGTACCTGCGGGGGCGGAAGGTCGGGCGGGTGACGATCAAGAAGCGGGGCACCGCCGTCACCCCCGAGCAGTTGCGCCCCCAGCTCAACCTCGCCGGGGAGGAGGAGGCGACGATCATCCTCACCCGGGTCGGCGGGCGGCAGCGGGTGGTCGTCGTCGATCCGCTCTAGCGCACCATCCGCTGCAGGTAGATCCCGCTTGCGGTGCGTGCCTCGCGTATCGCTCCGGGTCCCTCGTCGAGGGTGAATCCCGCCTTGGTGTAGAAGCCCCGGGCGCGGGCGTTGTAGTTCGCGACCCAGGTTTGGCAGGGAGCGTCGCCGATGGAGATCTCGAGGAGGTTCGCCGCGGTGCCGCTGCCGTACTCGGATTCGCGCACGTAGAGTTTTTCCAGTTCCAGTGCCCGCACCTGCCCCGCCCCGGTCGCGATCGCGCGGGCGAGGCCCACAGTGGTGCCCTCCCGGTGGGCGATCCACACGCCCTCGGGCTCGCGGAGGATCGCCTCCCACTCGGCGAGGCCGTTGCGGCGGAGCGATTCGAAGGCCTCGGCGGGCACGTGCTCGGCGTACGCCTCCTGCCAACAGGCGAGGAGCAGGTGGTGGATGGTCTCGGCGTCGCCGCCGTGCGCGGGTCGGATTCGAGCTACGGTCATGGCTTCCATCGTAGAGCGCATACCGCGCCGGAATTATCCACCCCCTGAGCAGAATTCGTGGGGGCGGCCCACGCGCGGGCGATTCGATGCCACGATATTCCTGTGGCAATACCGTTTGCGGCCTCGAGCAGGTCCACTCTCGGCGTGGAGTGG
Source organism: uncultured Ruaniaceae bacterium (assembly GCA_947251855.1). Next base: position 8,029 of record CAMXUZ010000292.1, on the reverse strand, counting down.
GAGCTCGCGCTCGTCGATTCTGATTCCGGGGATCTGCGCCAAGTGGCGCAGACGATCCTCGACGCCCTCTCCCCCGATGGCAGCCCGCACCCAGCGATCCGCCAGGAGCTGCTCCTCAACACGGTCGAAGTGGTCTCGAAGGTGTGCGCGACCACGGCTGAGGCTATCGACGACCTGTCTGAGTCGGTCGAACTGCTGCGCACGCTCACCGACCCGCTGCGGGTCGACCTCATGTCGGCGGGCACCCACCCCTTCGCCCACTGGGGTTCGCAGAAGGTGTCGAATAAGTCGCGGTATGCCACCCTCATCGATCGGACCCAGTTCTGGGGCCGGCAGATGCTCATCTATGGCGTCCACGTGCACGTAGGGATCGAGGACCGCGACAAGGTCTTCCCCATCCTCGGCGGCCTGCTCGCCTACTATCCGCACCTGCTCGCCCTGAGCGCCTCCTCCCCGTTCTGGGACGGGCGCGACACCGGTTACGCCTCCAACCGGGCGCTGTTGTTCCAGCAACTGCCCACCGCGGGCCTGCCCTACACCACCGTCGACTCCTGGGGCGCGTTCGAACGCTACGTCGCCGATATGCTCCACACCGGGGTCATCGACGAGGTGGACGAGGTGCGGTGGGACATCCGCCCTGCACCGCGCTTCGGCACGATCGAGATGAGGATCTTCGACGGCGTCACGAACGCGGGCGAACTCGCTTCCCTCGTTGCGCTCGCCCACTGCCTCGTCGAGTACCTCTCCCGGAAGATCGACGCGGGCGAGCCCCTGCCCGCGATCTCCCCGTGGTTCCTCTCGGAGAACAAGTGGCGCGCGGCGCGCTACGGGATGGAGGCGATCATCATCCTCGACGAATCGGGCACCGAGGAACTCGTCACCGGTGCCCTCGACCGGCTCGTTGCTGACCTTGGGCCGGTCGCCGCTGATCTCGGCTGCGAGCGCGAACTCGCCGGGGTGCGCGAGATCATCCGCCTCGGCGCCTCATACCAGCGCCAGCGGCAGGTGTTTGAGCGCGGCGGGTTCGAGGCGGTCGTCGCCCACCTCGTGGCCGAGTTCGCCGAGGGCCGCCCGCTACCCGTCTCGTAGCACCGCCCGCCGAGAACGTCATTGGGGTTGCTCGAGAACGACCTTGAGGTTGGGATCGCGCAGGAAAGCAACCCTAACCTCGTTCTCGGCGCAGTCTGAGGGCGGAAGGCGGAGCGTGGAGGTCGGCCGGCGGTTACGAGTTCGCGAGCGCATCTGCTTCCTCCTTCGCCGCGCCGACGTCCCCGTCGCTCACCGGACCGGAGTCCTTCGCCTGCTGCTGTTGATGCCGCAGCATCGCGATCACCCGGCCGCCTGCCTCTTCCAACCGTTCCCGCTTCAATTCGCCGGAACCCAGCGCCTCGACCAGCCCGTCTCGCGCCGCTGGCGCATCGGCGGGGGTGAGGAGCAGGTCCGCGCCCGCTTTCACCGCCCGCACTGCGATCTCTGCGGAACTACCGCCGAGCGCCCCCATGTCCAGCCCGTCGGTGATCGCGACGCCGGTGAATCCCAACTCGTCGCGCAGGTAGTCGTGGGCCGCCGGTGAGAGCGAGGCCGGTGCCCCCTCGTCCCAGGCGGTGACGTTGATGTGGCCGAGCATGATCATCGGCGCCCCGGCCTCGACGCCGGCGTGGAAGGGGATGAGGTCGCGGCCCTCGAGCTCCTCGGTACTCGCGCTCTGGGTGGGCAACGCCTCATGGGAGTCGACGCTCAGAGCCCCGTGCCCGGGAAAGTGTTTGATGCTCGCGAGCACCCCGGCCTCGGCGAACCCTTCCACCGCTGCCCGCACCGCGACAGCCGCCTCGTCGGGATCCGAGGACGGCGAACGGTCCCCTATCGCGGCATCCTCCGGGCCAGTCACGTCCGCCACCGGCGCGAAGTTCGTGGTGATTCCCGAGGCCCGCAGTTCCCGGCCCATCGCCGCCATCGCCTCTCGCACCACCGACTCTTCCGCGCCGCCCGCAGCCGCGAACGGGGGGAACGTCGTCCACGGGCCCGTGCGAGCCGAAAGCCGCTGCACGTTACCGCCCTCGTTGTCGACGGCGATCATCGCCGGCCAGTCTCGGCCCGCCGTCTCCGCCGCCTCCTGGGCAGCCGCGCCGACCTGCTGCACCTGGGCGAGTCCCTCGACGTTCGGGCCGAAGAGGAGCACCCCGCCGAGGTTCTCATCGGCGATGAGGCTCGCGGGGACATCCGCGCTCACCCCCTCGTAGCGCGCGATGATCACCAGACCGGCGAGTTCGCCGTCGTTGAGCGCGGCCGCGTCCTGGGTCGCCTCCTCGAGGTCCGTGCGGGTCGGACCCCATGCGAGTGGGGGAGGTTCGGGGTCGGCGGTCGGGGCGGGCGTGGTGGTGTCGGGTTCCGGCTCTTGCGGCTCGTCCGGGCCTCCTGGAGTGCCCGGGGTGCACGCGGCGCAAAAGAGTCCTGCGGCCACCGCGAGAACCGCAGGCAGGTGGTGGCGCATCGGGGCTTCCTTCACGACGAGGAGTGGTTTACTCCACCATCGTGAATGTTTTCGATGCGATCTGCCAGCCTTCACCATCATTGCTGCACATGACGTTGGTGACGGATCTCGCGCCGACGTTACCGATGATGTAGCTGAAATTCTCCGTCCAACTTGCGTTCTGCTTCGCTTGGCCGGGTCATCGCTGCCAGGCTGGCCGATCCCGCTCGAGGGGGCGACGTGGAGTCATGGTTCCCGCCCGCACCCAGCAACCGTAAGGAGAACGGAGCGAACTCAGGCGCTCGCGAGAACCTGATCCAGTGGCATCTGCGAGGTGACCGTGATGTCCAGATCCGAGGGGGTGAGCCCCGCCGAGACGATGTGGGAGCCGAGCGCGGCGATCATCGCTCCGTTATCCGTGCAGTACCTGATGGGCGGGATCCGCACCGTGATCCCTTCCCGTTCGAGCTGCTCGGCCGCGAGTTCGCGCAGACGAGAATTCGCGGAGAACCCGCCCCCGATGACGACGGTGTCGACGCCGTGGTCGCGGGCGGCACGGAGCGTCTTGGCGACGATCACCTCGTCGACGGCCTCGGAGGACGACGCCGCGAGGTCGGCGGCGGGCAGCTCCTCGCCGGGGTCTTCATAGCTCTCCACCACGCGGGCGACGGCCGGCTTGAGCCCGGAGGAGGGGAAGGCGTAGGGATACTTCGCCACTTCCTTCCCCTTCGAGAGCCCGCGGGGGAAGTTGAAGGCCGCGCGGTCGCCGCCCTGGCTGAGGCGGTCGATGTGGGGCCCGCCCGGATAGGGCAGCCCGAGCAGGCGGCCGACCTTGTCGAAGGCCTCCCCCGCGGCGTCGTCGAGGGTCTGGCCGAGTTCGAGCACGTCGGTCGCGATATCGCGCACGAGCATGAGGCTGGAGTGCCCGCCGGAGACCACCAGGCCGAGGAATTCACTCGGGAACGGGCCGTGCACGAGCGAGTCCACCGCGACGTGCCCGAGGATGTGATTCACCCCGTACAAGGGTTTCCCCGTCGCGAGCGCGAGTGCTTTGGCGGCGGCGGCGCCGACGGTGAGGGAGCCGATGAGTCCGGGCCCGGCGGTGACGGCGATGGCGTCCACCTCGCCGAGGGTGAGGCCCGCCTGGGCAAGACACTCGCGCAGCGTCGGGCCGAACGCCACCAGGTGCGCTCGGGAGGCGACCTCCGGCACGATCCCGCCGAACCGGGCGTGGGAATCCATGGAGGAGGCGGTGACGTCGGCGAGGAGGTCGAGGCCGCGAACAATCGCGATCCCGGTCTCGTCGCAGGAGGTTTCGATACCCAGCACTACGGGTTGGCTCTTCACGCCTCCCAGCTTACGCCCACCGCCCGCGGGCTCCTCGCGCCGGCCGTTACTTCCCTTCGGGGATCGCGGCGACGAGATCGATCTCGACGTCGGAGCCCATAAGCTCCGAACCCACCGTGGTGCGGACCGGGTAGGGCGGGGTGAAGTACGCCTGATACGCCTCGTTGAACTCCGCGAAGTGTTCGAGCGAGGACAGGTGCACCGTCGTCTTCACCACATCGTCGAAGGTCAGCCCGCGAGCGCTGAGCACCGCTTCGAGGTTCGCCATCACTTGCTGCGTCTGGGCGGTGACGGTTGCAGCCACTTCCCCGGTTTCGGGATGGTGGGGGCTGAAGCCGGCGGTGTAGAAGAATCCGTGGGCCTCCACCCCGTGGGAGTAGGGGCCTCCGGGCGCGGGCGCCCCGGCGGCGGTCACTGCGTTGCGGGTCATGACGTTCCTTTCATCCGAGTTCGCGGCCGACCTCCGCGGCCACGCGTTGCATCAGCGGGAGGTATTCCCGCAGGTCCTCAAGGTTCTTCACCATCCGGATCGCCGTCACCGACAGCGCTCCCACCACCCCGGCAGAGCTCGTGATCGGCACCGCCAGGCAGTTGACGAAGTCCTCGAACTCGCCGTCGTCGGCCGCCCACCCCTGCGCGGCGATAACCTCCAACTGCGCTTCCAGGGCGTGCCGGTCCGTGATCGTGTTCTCCGTATATTTCTCCCACGACACCTTCGCCAGCAGCGCCTGCCGGTTCCGCCCCCGCAGGCCGGCGAGGATCACTTTCCCGACCCCGGAGCAGTGGGCCCGGGCGGGCGCGCCGACGCGGGAGTACATCCGCACCCCGGCCTCGTCCTCGACCTTGTCCACGTACAGGATGTCATCGCCCACGAGCGCAGCGACGTGCACGGTGTTACCGGTGACCTGGTGCAGGCGCCGGGCCGGTTCGGCGGCAGCGTCGCGCACGTCGATCTGGGCGAGCACCTCCTGCCCGAGCGTGACGAACTTCATCCCGAGCGTGTACGTGCCGTCGGGGCGGCGCCGGGCGTAGCCGATCTCCTCCAGCGCCTTGAGTTCGCGGAACATCGTCGAGCGGTGCAGGTCGAAATCCGCCGCGAGGTCGGCAACGGGGCGGGGGCGGGCGGCGAGTTCGTCGACGAGCCGCGCCGCTCGGCGCACGCTCTGACTCATCGGTTCCCTCCTCCGCTTCGGCGCAGCCCCGCACCCGGAGTGCGGCCGGTGAGCTCGCCCGCACGTAACACTGCCACACCCGCGACGAACACGTCGTCCACCCCGCCCGCGAGGCGCTCTGGTTGCTCGTACGTCGCGCGGTCGGCAACATCCGGGGCGACGACGGCGATATCGGCGATCCACCCCGGCTCGAGTCTCCCTCGCTCGCCCAGGCGGAAACGCCGCGCCGGGTTCTCGCTCAGCCTTCGGGCGGCCTCGGGCCAGGTCCAGTGGTCGTTGTCGATGACGAACTCTTTGAGGTAACGGGCGAAACTTCCCTTCGCCCGCGGGTGCAGGTGCGAACCGATGAAGATCCCGTCCGAGCCGCCCTGGTGGCCGGGGTCGGCGAAGATCTCCGCGAGATCGTGGGTGTCCCGTCGGTAGCGCACCGCCATCGTCGCGTTCACCTCGAGGTGGCACGCGGCGAGCAGATCGAGGGTGAAGTCGATGACGTCGGCCCCCGCCTGCTCCGCCGCGTCCTCGAGGGTGGCGCCCGCTGCCCACGCGTAATCCGGGTGGGGCACGTGGCCGAGGAGGATCATCGCGGGCCAGTCCGGACCGAGGCTCGGTTTTTCGTTGACCAGCGGGAACCAATCGCGGCGGAGCTCCGCCCGCGCGGCGGGGTCCCGCAAGGTCCGTTCCGCCTCGGGAACCGGAAGGTTGACGAGTTCGGGGGGCAGGATCGCCATGGCCACGAGCGTGCAGCCGCGGGTGTAGGGGTAGGCGTCGAAGGTGACGTCCACCCCCTCGGTACGCATCTGCTGCAACAGCCCGAGCACGATCGTGGGCTCGGCGTGGAAGTGCGACACGTGCACGGGAACGTCCGCGCGTTTCGCGATCTCGACGATCTCGTCGGTGCCTTCGCGGGAGTTGTGTTCGTATCCCCCGCGCATGTGGCTGACGTACACCCCGCCAGCCCGGGCCACGGGCTGGCACAGGGCCGCGATCTCGTGGGTGGGCGCGAAGATTCCCGGCACGTAATCGAGCCCTGTGGACAGTCCCAGCGCACCCTCGGCCATCCCCGTGGCCACGAGGTCGGCCATCCGCTCGGTCTCTGCGGGCGTAGCGGGCCGCTCGGCGCGCCCCAGCACCTCGTTCCTCACCGTGGAGGCGGGCACGAGATATCCCAGGTTCACCGGCACGGCGCCGTCATAGGAGGCGAGCAGCTCTCCGACCCCGCCCCCGGAGTAGGTCGGGTGCGGGCCGTTGATCGCCGCAAAATACTCCGTTGCGTACCGGCCATCACCGGGAGCGTACGACACCCCGTCCTGGCCGACGATCGCCGTCGTTATCCCCTGGCGAAGCAGCGCCAACTGCACGGAAGAATCAAAGATCGCGCCATCGACGTGGGCATGCGCATCAACGAACCCCGGCAGGAGGTAACGGCCGGAACAGTCGACGACGTCGTCCCCCGGCTCCGGGGCGATCTCGCCTACCGCGTCGATCCGACCCGCGCGGACGCAAAGGTCAGCTCGGGTGACGGTCTCGCCGGTCACGACGTTGCCGCCGCGCAGCACCACGCGTGGTGGGGTCATCAGAAGAACGTCCGCACGAGGTCGACGAACTGCCCGTCCGCGTCGACGACGGGCAAGTACACCCACTTGTCGAACGTCGTGCACGGGTGGGAGATGCCGAAACTCAGCACCGATCCCACGGGCGGGTTCTGCCCGGAGATCGAGACGAACGCGTGCTGGTCGTTCAGCCCGGTCACCTCACCGTCGATCGGCTGGAACGGCCCGGCGAGGGTGGCGGCGTTCCCACGCAGGAACGGCAGATGGATGTCGTAGGGCAGGTCGCGACGGCCCGCGTCGGCGAGCACGAGGCCGGGCTCCGGAGCGGACAGGACGCGGGCGTAACCGGTGAGCGCGGGGCGCAGGGCTGCGCCCCCGGAGATCACTTCCTCATCGAGCGGAGACAGTCCGCGGTAGTGCCCCTCGTCGTGCGTGAGATAGGCGCCCGAGCGGATCACCCAGGACGTGCCCTCCGGTGCGCCCTCACGGCCGCGGGTATAGGCGGCGGCCACCTGGTCGAAGAAGGCGCTCCCACCGGCGGTGACGAGGAGCGGGCCGTCGTCGTACAGATCGGCGAGCGAGTGGTGCAGTTCGACCTGCTGGGCGAGGAATTCTTGCACCCCGGTGAGGATCTCGGGGGTGCGTTTCCCACCGACGACCCCTTCGTAGCCGCTCACGCCCGAAAGGCGCAGCCAACGCGATGCGGCGACCCGTTCTGCCAGCTCCCGCGCGGCGGGAAGGCCGCGAACACCGGTGCGTCCGCCGCTGACGCCGAGCTCGATGAGCACGTTGAGTTTGCGAGGCGCGCGCGCTTGTTCAAGTGCGGCCTCCATGATCTGGATTCCCTCGAGGGAATCCACCCAGCAGGTGAATTCGAACTCCTCATCGTGGAGTTCCCCGGCGAGCCAGGCAAGCCCGTGCGGGTCGAGCGCTTCGTTCGCAAGCTGGATCACGCGCAGGCCTGCCGTGCGTCCCATGCGGACCTGGCCGAGGGTCGCCAGGGAGATTCCGGCTGCCCCAGCGTCCAACTGCCGCTGCCACAACGAGGGGGCCATCATCGTTTTGCCGTGCGGCATGAATTCCAGCCCCCGCTCGCTGGTCCAACCGGCGAGAAGGTCGAGGTTATGCCGCATCGCTTCGTCGTTGAGGGCCACGAGCGGCGTCCAGAAGTCCTCGATGCGCGGGGCCGTTCTCAAGAAATCCGCGACGGTCGCGCCGTAGGCTCGTTCCGGGAGCCCCTTCGCCGTCGGCGTGATGGTTTCGCCCCTGAGGCGGGTGAGGAATGGGGCGAGCATCGGCTTCTCCCGTCTCGTTGCGCCCCCTGCGTACCGGCACGCCCCACTCTAGGGGCGCTGTTGCGTTAGATGCAACAGCAATTGCGAAAATTGCACAGATCGATCATAGTGATCCCATGTCGTCCACTCAGCTCCACACCATCGGCGAAACGATGGCGCTCGTCACCCCGACGACGCCCACGTCGCTGCAGACCG
>CAMXUZ010000291.1 GCA_947251855.1 uncultured Ruaniaceae bacterium | reverse complement strand
CCACCCGTCGGCGGCGGGAGAGGAGCCGAGGCGCGCGCCGCCGGACCTCGCGAATAAGCGCGCGGCGTAGTTGGGGACCGAATCTGTTCGACATAGGCGCCTTCCGGGCGGGGTCGACGAAGGAAAACCTATCGCGACTGTACCGGCCGGGCCGGGCTGCGGCAGCGATCGTGCGCCTGAGTGGGCAAACGTGAGATCATAGGGGCAGTCTTTGCCCGAACATGAGATCAAAGGGATTACGTGCCACCAATTCCGAGCCCTGAAGCTGCCGCGAAGATCCAACCCGCGGCAACCGCACCGGAACACATCCGCAACTTTTGCATCATCGCCCACATCGATCACGGGAAATCCACGCTCGCCGACCGGATGCTGCAACTCACCGGAGCGGTCGAGGATCGCCTCATGCGCGCGCAGTACCTCGACCGGATGGAGATCGAACGCGAACGCGGCATCACGATCAAGTCCCAGGCGGTGCGGATGTCCTGGGCGCACACGGCCGGCGAGGAGGAAACTGCCTACGCGCTCAACATGATCGACACCCCCGGCCACGTCGACTTCACCTACGAGGTCTCCCGGTCGCTCGCGGCCTGCGAGGGCGCGTTGCTGCTCGTCGACGCCGCACAGGGGATCGAGGCGCAAACCCTCGCCAACCTGTATCTCGCGATGGAGAACGACCTCGCCATCATCCCCGTGCTCAACAAGATCGACCTCCCGGCCGCGCAGCCGGACAAGTACGCCGAGGAACTCGCCAGCCTCATCGGGGTGGAGCCGGAGGAGTGCCTCCTCGTCTCCGGTAAGACCGGAGAAGGGGTCGAGGAACTCCTCGACCGGATCGTCACCGAAATTCCCGCGCCCACAGGAGACGCCGAGGCGCCGCCGCGGGCGATGATCTTCGACTCCGTGTACGACGCCTACCGCGGGGTCGTGACCTACGTGCGGATGATGGACGGGCGCCTCACCCCGCGGGAGCGGGTGACGATGATGAGCACGAAGACGAACCACGAGCTCCTCGAGATCGGGGTTTCCGCCCCGGAACCGCAGGTCACGAGCGGACTCTCCGTAGGTGAGGTGGGCTACCTCATCACGGGTGTGAAGGACGTCCGTCAATCCCGTGTCGGTGACACGATCACCAACGCGGCCAAACCTGCCGACGCGCCGTTGGAAGGGTATCGCAACCCGCAACCGATGGTGTTCTCCGGGCTGTACCCGATCGACGGCTCGGACTACCCTGTGCTGCGCGACGCGCTCGATAAGCTCCGCCTCAACGACGCCGCCCTCACGTACGAACCGGAGACTTCCGTCGCGCTCGGATTCGGCTACCGGTGCGGGTTCCTCGGATTGCTCCACCTGGAGATCGTGCGTGAGCGCCTGGAGCGGGAGTTCGATCTCGACCTGATCTCCACGGCTCCGAACGTGGTCTACGAGGTGACGATGGAAGACGGCACCGAAGTGGAGGTGACGAACCCGTCGGAGTTCCCCGAGGGGAAGATCTCCAGCGTGCTCGAACCGATGGTCAAGGCGACGATCCTCACCCCGAGTGAATTCGTCGGCCAGGTGATGGAACTGTGCCAGGGGCGGCGCGGGAACCTCGCGGGAATGGACTACCTCTCGGAAGATCGGGTGGAGCTCCGCTACACCCTGCCGCTCGCGGAGATCATCTTCGACTTCTTCGACGCGTTGAAGTCGCGCACCCGCGGGTACGCCTCTCTCGATTACGAAATGACGGGCGACCAGGACGCCGACCTCGTCAAGGTCGATATCCTCCTGCAAGGCGATCAAGTCGATGCGTTCTCTGCGATCGTGCACAAGGAGCAGGCCTACGCCTATGGCGTGCAGATGACCCGCAAACTCCGTGAACTCATCCCACGGCAACAGTTCGAGGTCCCCATCCAGGCGGCGATCGGTTCGCGCATCATCGCGCGAGAAACGATCCGCGCGCTGCGCAAGGACGTGCTCGCCAAGTGTTACGGCGGGGATATCTCCCGGAAGCGGAAACTGCTGGAGAAACAAAAGGAAGGCAAGAAGCGGATGAAGAACATCGGCACCGTGGAAGTGCCCCAAGAAGCATTCATCGCAGCCCTCACCTCCGACACCGGTTCTGTTAAGGACGCGAAGAAGTGACCCAGGCACCGTTCGGTGTCTACGTCCACGTCCCGTTCTGCGCGGTGCGTTGCGGCTACTGCGATTTCAACACCTACACCGCCACCGAACTCGGCCCCGGGGCCTCCCAGGCGGAGTATGCCGAAAGCGCGGTCGCGGAAATGCGGCTCGCCGGCGCGCAGTTGCGGGAACGGGGTCCGCTGCGACCCGCGACGAGCGTGTTCTTCGGCGGTGGCACCCCCACCCTGTTGCCCACCGCCGACGTGATCGCCATGCTCGAGGGCGTGCGGGAGGTGTGGGGCCTCGCCGAGGGGGCGGAGGTGAGCATCGAAGCGAATCCCGATTCCGTCGGTGCCCCCGAACTCACCGAACTCAAAGCGGCGGGTTTCACCCGAGTCTCGTTCGGGATGCAATCGGCGGTTCCCCACGTGCTGAAGACGCTCGACCGCACCCACAATCCCGAACGGCTCCCACGAGTGACGGCGTGGGCGCGCGACGCGGGCCTGGAGTTCTCCGTCGATCTTATTTACGGCACGCCGGGAGAAACCATCGCCGATTGGCGCACCTCGGTAGAGGCGGCGCTCGCGCTCGACCCCGGGCACATCTCCGCCTACGCGCTCACGATCGAACCGGGCACGAAGATGGGCGCCCAGGTCCGCCGCGGAGAGCTGCCCACCGTCGACCCCGATGATCAGGCAGCAAAGTACGCGCTCGCCGACGACGCCTTCGAAGCAGCCGGCCTGTGCTGGTACGAAATCTCCAATTGGGCGAAACACCCAGATCTGCGCTCGCGGCACAACCTCGGCTACTGGCAGAACATCGACTGGTGGGGGATCGGTCCCGGCGCCCACTCCCACATCGGCGGCAGCCGGTTCTGGAACGTCAAACACCCCCGGCCCTATGCCGCGCAGGTGGGCGCGGGAAGCCTGCCCATCGCGGAAACAGAAGACCTCACCGCCGAACAAATCGCCGACGAACGAGTCCTGCTGGGAATCCGGATGCGCGAGGGGTTGCCGCTCGCCGAAGAGGAACACGGCAAGCTCCCCGGGCTTGTCCGCCGGGGCCTCGCAAGCAGCCGGGCCGCGGCAGCAGGCACCCTACAACTCACGCGGAAAGGCCGACTGCTCGCCGATTCTGTTGCCCTGGAACTCCTCACCTAAGCCGCGACTCACCACCGTGTGGCTACCCTTGACCAGGGGTTTCCGCTAGGTTGTCAGGCACACCTGTTGGGACACGCACGCGCATAGTTGCGGTGCAATCCACATCGTTAGTAGTGTTCACTACCGGTTTTCTTTAGAACGACATGAACGGAATTTGCCGCGTCCTAGAGGATACTTTTTGTGAATCAGCAGCAACAAGGAGAAATGAAGTGACCCAAGGCCCTGGTCCGCAGGATCCACAGAACCCTTACGGGCAGCCTGGGCAACCAGCGCCCGGGCAGCACCCAGGCGGCGTGCCGCCGCAGGACG
>CAMXUZ010000290.1 GCA_947251855.1 uncultured Ruaniaceae bacterium | reverse complement strand
CCCGGACCCATCCCGAACCCGGAAGCTAAGCCCTTGAGCGCCGATGGTACTGCACACGGTAGTGTGTGGGAGAGTAGGACACCGCCGGACACCAACCACACAAACAGGGTGGGGAGACCAACACGGACTCCCCACCCTTTTGTAATATATGGGAAGTGACACTTTAAAAGGGGACGCAATGGACGAGAATCGGGATAACTCACCTCGCCGTCGAGAAGAACGACCGTCCACCCCCAGAACCGGGCGCGCCGGCAACCAGCGCACGGGAGATCGCCACGGGCCGCGCCGGCCGGAGAGTGAACGCTCGGGAACCCGGCCGAGTCGGCCCCCGCAGGATCAACGCCAACGGGCGCCGTATGTCCCGGCCGATGTGGATTATTACGACCTGGACCGGGATGTCCGTGCCCGGCTTCGAACGCTGTCGAAGGAGAACGCCGAACGAGTCGGTAAGCACCTCATCCTTGCGGGTGAACTGCTCGATACCGACCCCGAGCTCGCATACGAACACGCGCAAGCCGCAGTGAGGCGTGCGGGCCGCGTCGACGTCGTGCGCGAGGCGGCAGCGCTCACCGCCTACGCAATCGGCAACTATGCAGAAGCGCTGCGCGAGTTCCGGACGGTGCGCCGGCTCTCGGGAATCGACCTTCACCGCGCGGCGGAGGCCGACTGCGAGCGGGGCCTGGGAAGGCCCGAGCGCGCACTGGACGTCATCTCTGAGGCTCCGAAGAACCTTCCCCCCATCCAACGCGCGGAACTGGCGATCGTCGAAGCAGGCGCGCGCCGGGACCTTGGTCAACACGAGATGGCACTCATCATCATCGAAGATGCACCGAGGACCGCACAGACCCGTGAGCGTCTCGATAGTGTCCGTGCCGACATCCTCACCGAACTCGGGCGGGAGGCGGAGGCGAAGAAGATCCGCGATACGCTGCCAGAGCCAGAGGTGGACGAAATCGAGTACGAAGATCTTGACATCCGGGCTGACTACGAGCCCGAACCGCGAAGTGAGAGAATCTAAGGCCCCGATGCTCAACCGTGAATCCCCATTCAACTCCTGCGATGAACCTCTGAGCACCTGCGTCGACGGTGTGCTCTTCGACCTCGACGGAGTGGTGTACCGCGGAAAGCGCGCGGTCGAGCACGCCGTTGAGGAGATCAATGCCCTGCAGGTTCCACACGGGTATGTGACGAACAACGCGAGCCGCCCGCCCTCGGACGTAGCGGCGCACCTGACCGAGCTCGGGATCAACGCCACCGCGGAGGAGATCACTACCTCTGCGCAAGCCGCGGCAGGGCTCGTCGAATCGACGTACGGAACGGAGATCAAGGTGCTCGCCGTCGGTGGGGAGGGCCTGCGAACCGCGCTGACGGAGCGGGGGCTCACGCTCGTATCGAGCGCGGACGATTCCCCTGACGTCGTCGTACAGGGAACCTCGAGCACGCTCACGTGGGCAGACCTCGCTGAAGGGGTGTATGCGATCAACCGGGGCGCGGACTACCTCGCCACCAACCTCGACTCCACGATGCCCACCGAGCGTGGCATGGGCCCCGGGAACGGCGCGATGGTACAAGCGGTCGCTCACGCAACTGGCGTCTTCCCTCGCCGCGCCGCTGGGAAACCGGACCCGCAGATCTTCCGTCACGCGGCCCAGCGCGCGCAGATGCAGGACGCCGTCGTCGTCGGCGACCGGTTGGACACCGACATCTCCGGAGCCCGCGAGGCCGGGATGGCAGCGATGCTCGTCCTGACCGGAGTAGCTTCCGCTAACGACTTGCTCCTCAGCGACCCCGACGAGCGGCCTACGCTCCTGGGCTACGACCTGCGCGACCTCCACCGACCCCACCCCCAGGTGCACGCGCGTGAGGCGGGCTGGGCCTGCCGCGAGGCGTACGCCGTCGTCGAGGACGGAAACCTCACGGTAACCGAGAACGAGCGCCGGGCGACCTTAAGCGGCGGCGGGGAAGCGGTGACGATCAGCCTCGATGCCCTCCGGGCGGCTTGCGCCGCGGCCTGGTCGGCCGAAGTAGAACTCACCTGCGATCGAGAAATTCACATTAGCGGGTGAGTTCAGCACAAACGGCTCTCGTGGCGATACCGTTGAGTTGGCCGCAGCTGTAAGGAGCTACACCGTGAAAGATAAGATCCCTACGCCGAACGACCTGAGTTCTCAAGGTGAACCCGCGTCCGAGGCTGCGATCGACGAGGCGATTCACCGAATAGAACACCTCACCTCGGAACCGATCGCGGAACACGTAGCGGCCTTTGAACACGCCCACCGGGTGCTCCAGGAGCACTTGAGCGAGGCCGCGGATGGCTAAACGACTTCGACTCGACGCGGAACTCGTGCGCCGAAGTCTCGCCCGCTCACGCCAGCATGCCTCCGAGCTCATCGCCGCGGGCCGCGTGAGCGTCGACGGCGCCCGCGCAGCCAAGCCGGCGACGCAAGTGCTCACCTCCCAAGCCGTCACCGTCGCCGAGGACGTGGATGATCCCGAATACGCGAGCCGCGGCGGATTCAAGCTCGCCGGAGCACTCGCGGCACTCGGTGACGCCGTGCCCATCCTCACCGGGCGGCGAGCGCTCGATGCCGGTGCCTCGACGGGCGGGTTCACCGACGTGCTCCTGCGGTCCGGGGTCGCCCAGATCTACGCCGTCGACGTCGGCTACGGTCAGCTCCTCTGGCGCCTCCAAAACGACCCCCGAGTGACCGTTATGGACCGAACGAACGCGAGGTATCTCGCTCCGGACGACTTTCCCCAGCCCCCGGACCTCGTCGTCTCCGATCTCTCCTTCATCTCCCTCACGCTGGTTCTCCCGGCGCTCGCGCGGGTAGCTGCCCCCGAAGCCGACTATTTGCTCATGGTCAAACCACAATTCGAAGTGGGCAAAGAACGGCTTCGCTCCGGGGGAGTCGTGCGCGACCCAGCCCTTCACGCCGAGGCCATCACCGGGGTGCTCGAGTGCGCCGCCTCAGTGGGGCTCGGCACGCACGCCGTGGTCGCCTCCCCGCTGCCCGGTCCCGCGGGGAACGTCGAATACTTCGTGCACCTGAGCGCCGCGGGGAGTCTCGACAACGTTGATGACCTCATCGCCGCCGCAATCGCGACCGGACCAGCAGGGAAGGATTCGTGAGCAGACGCGTCCTCATTCTCACCCACCCCACCCGCGTCGAAGCCGGGCAGATGGCGGATCACGTCGCGGTGGAGCTTCTCAAAAGGGGATTGGAGCCGGTCACCGAGATCGATGACGGCGAGTTCGAGCTCGCGATGGTCCTCGGCGGTGACGGCTCGATCCTGCACGCCGCGGAGACCACCCTCGAACGGGGCATCCCCATCGTCGGGGTGAACATGGGCCACGTCGGGTTCCTCGCCGAAGGCGAAGTGGAGCACATCTCCGACGTCGTGCGCCGGGCAGCGGAACGGGATTACGAGGTGGAAGAGCGGATGACGTTGGAGGTCACCGTGGAACACCCAGAATCGGGACGAGTCGAACGCGGGTGGGCGCTGAACGAGGCGACCGTGGAGAAGGTGGAACGCTCGCGCATGATCGACGTCGCCATCGGCATCGATGGCCTCGGGGTCTCCTCCTTCGGCTGCGACGCGGTCGTCATGTCCACCCCGACCGGCTCGACCGCGTATGCCTTCTCCGGCGGCGGCCCCGTGGTGTGGCCGGACGTCGAGGCGCTGCTACTCGTACCCATCAGCGCGCACGCCCTGTTCGCCCGCCCCATGGTGGTCGGCCCGGACTCCGTCCTCGCGGTGGAAATCCTCCACCGCTCATCGGCGGCCGGGGAGGTGTGGTGCGACGGTCGGCGCGTCCTGGACGCACCGCTCGGCTCGCACATCGAGGTGCGCAAGGGCACGAAACCCGTCCGCCTCGCCCGCCTCAATCCCGGGCCCTTCACCGACCGACTCGTGCGCAAATTCAACCTCCCGGTAACCGGGTGGCGCGGGGGGCCCGAGAAACGATGATCGAAGATCTGCAACTGGAGAACCTCGGGGTCATCCTCGAGGCACGGATCGACCTCGCTCCTGGCCTGACGGCGATCACCGGGGAGACCGGAGCGGGTAAGACGATGCTCATAACCGGCCTCAACCTCATTCTCGGCGGCAAAGCGGACGCAGGGGCGGTACGTGCCGGCGCCGACAGCGCCGTCGCGGAGAGCCGCATCATTCCTCCCGCGGGCCACCCTGCCCTCGCCGTCGCAGCCGACGCGGGGGCGGTTCTCGACGACGATGCCCTCCTCGTCGTCCGAACGATCGTTTCCGGCCGCTCACGGGCCTATCTCGGGGGGCGCTCGGTGCCGCAGGCGATCCTCGCCGAGGTGGCTGCGGAACTCGTGACGGTGCATGGGCAGTCCGACCAGATCCGGCTGCGCTCAGCGGCGCATCAACGGGCGGCCCTGGACGAGTTCGCAGGCGAGGAGCACCAACACCACCTCGCCGCGCTCGCCTCCGCCTACCGCGAGGTGGTCCGGGCCGAGGAGGAGCTGCAGGACTGGGATGCCCAAGCCGAGCACCGGGAACGGGACGTCCTCGCCCTCACCCGAGCTCTCGAACGTATCGACGCGGCCGAAGTCGAGCCCGGGCAACAGGCTGCGCTGCGGGAGGAATCCGAACGGCTGAGCAACGTCGAGGAACTGCGGATCGCGGCCGGGACCGCACATGAAGCCCTCAGTGGCGACTTCGAGAGCGGCGCCCCAGGAATCGCGGAACTGCTCGAAGCGGCCCGCAGCGCGCTCGACGCCGCCCGAGGCTTCGACCCTCAGTTAGGGCAGTGGGCCGATCAGCTCACCGAGGCTGGTCATGTGCTCAGCGACCTCGGAGTCGAGCTCTCCTCCTATGGCACGAACCTCGAAGCCGACCCGGCCCGGCTCGAGGACGTGCACGCCCGGCGCGCGCTGCTGGCCGAACTCTCCCGGGACTACGCAGGGGAGGGGGCACAGGACCCGGATG
>CAMXUZ010000289.1 GCA_947251855.1 uncultured Ruaniaceae bacterium | reverse complement strand
GACCTCGACCTCGTCGCCGACCAGGCGATCAACTCCGGGTACGGTTCGGCCGGGGAACGATGCATGGCCCAGTCCATCGCCATCGCCGTCGAGCCGGTTGCCGATGCCCTCATAGAGAAGATCACCGAGCGGATGCGAAACCTCAAGGTGGGCGACGGCCGGGAGAACCCCGACATGGGCCCGCTCATCACCGCAGAGCACCGCGACCGGGTGAGCTCCTACATCGACATCGCGGAGGACGACGGCGCCGATATCGTCGTCGACGGCCGCGGCTTCACCGTGGACGGGGCGGAGGACGGCTTCTGGCTCGCGCCCACGCTCATCGACAAGATTCCGACGACCTCCCGCGCCTACGAAGAAGAGATCTTCGGCCCCGTGCTTTCGATCGTCCGGGTGAAGACGTACGAGGAAGCGATCGAACTGATCAACTCCGGGCGCTTCGGCAACGGCACCGCGATCTTCACCAACGACGGCGGGGCCGCCCGCCGTTTCCAGCACGAGGTGCAGGTGGGGATGATCGGGATCAACGTTCCGATTCCCGTGCCCGTCGCCTACCACTCCTTCGGTGGGTGGAAGGACTCGATGTTCGGGTCCGCCAAGGCCTACGGAGTCCAGGGCTTCGACTTCTTCACACAGGAGAAGGCGATCACCTCCCGGTGGCTCGACCCAGCCACGCACGGCGGCATCAACCTCGGGTTCCCGCAGAACGACTAACCCGTCTCCCG
Organism: uncultured Ruaniaceae bacterium; assembly: GCA_947251855.1. The sequence goes on along the minus strand of CAMXUZ010000289.1, from coordinate 2,199 downwards.
CCCACTCCTCTCCCGATCCCCTCACTCGTCAAGGAGCATCATGTCACGTTGGTTTTATCGCGAAGGTGAACTCAGTCAGGGCGACTGGCACACCGTCATTGATACGAACACCCCCGGCTGGCGCCACACCGGTCTGCGGATCGGCGACGTGTCCGAGGGGAAGACCTTCGAACTCGGGGCGGGCGAGGTCGAGCGCCTCCTCGTGCCGTTGGCGGGCTCGTTCGAGGTGACCTACACGCCGGGCTCGGGGGACGAGGGGGGCGGGGAAGAGACGGTCTCGCTCGAAGGACGCACGTCGGTGTTCCACGGCCCCCCAGACGTCCTGTACCTGCCCGTCGGGGCGTCCGCCCAGATCCGGGGAACGGGCCGGGTGGCCGTGGCCGAGGCACCGGCGACGACGGTCCACCCCGCCCGGTACATCCCCAAGTCGGAGATCGCCGTCGAACTACGCGGTGCGGGGCGTTCCAGCCGCCAGGTTCACAACTTCGGAACCCCGGGAGAACTCGCCGCCGACAAGTTCATCGTCGTCGAGGTGATCACCCCCGCGGAGAACTGGTCCTCCTACCCGCCGCACAAGCATGATGAGCACATCGCCGGGGTGGAGACGGAGCTCGAGGAGATCTACTACTTCGAGACCGCGGTCTCCCGGGGCCTGGAGGCGCCGGAGGGTGCCGACCCCTTCGCGCTGTTCGCCACCTACAGCTCCTCTGCGGGGGACATCGCGATCAACGAGATCGTCCGCAGCGGCGACACCGCGCTCGTCCCCTACGGGTATCACGGTCCCGTCGCCGCGGCCCCGGGCTACGACGTCTACTACCTCAACGTCATGGCCGGGCCCGGAGCTCGGCGCTGGGACATCACCGACGACCCGGCCCACGGCTGGATCCGGGAGAAATGGGACGGCGAGGAGTTCGATTCCCGCCTCCCCTACACATAAGAATCGGGCACACCCCGCCCTCCCTCTCTCGCCGTACACCGTGCTGCACCGCCGCGAGAGAGGCACGTAAGAGTACAAAGGAGTAGAGCATGTCCAAACCGACAGTACGTGTTGCGGTGCTTGGCGCTGGACGCATGGGAGCCGACCACATCGAGCGGCTCACCCGAAATATTTCCGGGGCGGAGGTCAGCGCCGTCATCGACACCGACGAAGCGCGAGCTCGCTCCGCAGCCGAACTCGCACCGGGATCCGTGGTCCTGCCCACCCTCGAGGCGGCGATCGACGCCAACGTCATGGACGCTCTCCTCATCGCGACTCCGGGGCCCGCGCACGAATCGGCGATCATGCTCGCCCTCGCAGCGAAGCTTCCGATCCTCTGTGAGAAGCCACTGACGGAGGATCCCGTGTCCTCCCGGCGGATCGTCGAGGCGGAGCTGGAGCTGGACCGCCCACATATTCAGGTGGGCTTCACTCGCCGTTTCGATGCCGACTACATCCAGATGCGCCGGTTCATCGAACGCAAGCGCGCCGGTGAACTCCTCATGCTCCACTGCGTGCACCGCAACCCCTCCGTCGCCGAGTCCTATCGGCCGGAGATGCTCATCGCCGACTCCGTCGTCCACGAGTTCGACGCCGCCGCGTGGCTCGCCGGCGCCGCCATCCGCAACGTCGAGGTGCGGCACGCGCGCACGAACTCCGTCGCCCGGGAGGACCTGCGCGAACCGATCCTCGTGCTCTTCGAGCTCACCAACGACGTCCTCGTCGACGTCGAGATGAACGTGAATTGCGGGTTCGGCTACCAAGTGACGACCGAGGGCGTTTTTGAGCAGGGAGTGGCCCGGTTCGGGGACCCGGCCGGTCTCCAGGTGTTCGAGGCACAGAAGGCCTCGTTCGGGATCGATGAAGGGCACAGCGACCGTCTCGACGACGCGTTCAACGCCGAACTGCAGGCGTGGGGGGACGCCGTCGCCTCTGAGCGGCTCGTGGATGGACCCAATGCGTGGGACGGCTACCAGGCGGCCCTCGCCTGCGAGGCCGGGATCCGAGCGCTCACCGAGGGCGGCCGGGTCGACCTCCCGGTCGAGGAACGCCCCGCCTTCTACGCCTGACCCCCGGGCGCCTCGTATCGGACATTCCACTTCAACCGACAGTTTTACTAGGAGAGAACCATGACTGAAACGATCCGCCTGACGGTAGCGCAGGCAGTCGTGAAATTCATCGCCAATCAGTACACGGAGATCGACGGTGAGCAACGCCGGTTC
>CAMXUZ010000288.1 GCA_947251855.1 uncultured Ruaniaceae bacterium | reverse complement strand
ATGGGGCCAGAACGTCACGGCCGCTGGCGCGCTTTCATACGTCATGGCGCTGTGCTCCTCAGCGCAGGTGCCCTCGTTGCAGCACTCAACATCGCAGGGGTGGGGTCGCCGCAACCGGCGTTCACCTCCATTGAGGAGTCGGACCGAAGTTCCGCTGCCTCCCGCTCCCAGCCGGATCGACTCGAAGTGCAGCCGGGGATCACCGTCGGCGACGATGCTGACCCGTTCGTCGACCTTGCCACCGGCCAGGCAGAGCTCACTGATCCGGGCGACGGCTCCGTATGCATCTCTTCCCCGCTTCCACCGGGAGTGTTTCGCATCAGTTCCAACTATGGAATGCGGACCCACCCGATCACGGGCAGTGGCGGCCTGCACGCAGGGGTTGATCTCGCAGCGCCGATGGGCACGCCTATTCACGCAGTCGCGAGCGGAACCGTGAGTTACGCCGGCCCCGGACGGGCGGGGCGTTCCTCCGAACTCGTCATTATCGACCACGAGGTCGATGGGATCGAGTTCTCCTCCTGGTATGTGCACATGTATCCCGACGGCGTGTTCGTTGAGGCAGACCAGGAGGTTCGCGCAGGCGAGATCATTGCGGAGGTGGGTACGAATGGTAATTCCACCGGGCCCCACCTGCACCTGGAGATTCACACCCAGCCGGGGGTCGTGCCAGGTAAGGGCACATCGCTGGGGCGGCTGATCTTCGACGCCGCGACGCCTTCGCCCGAGCCGACGGAGACTCCCGAGCCCGACCCCACCGAGTCCGAGACCTCCGAGCCGGAAGAGGAGGAAACGCCGGAGGAGGAATCGCCGTCACCTGACCCGGAAGACTCCCCTGACCCGGAAGAGGAGGAAACGCCGGAGGAGGAGGAATCGCCGTCGCCGGACCCGGAAGAGGACACGACCGAGGAGGAAACGCCGGAGCCCAAGGAGACCACGCCGCCTGATATCGAGATCGAAGAGGATGACGACGAGGGCAAGAACGACCACACGATCGACGACACCATCTCGCGCGATACCGGCGTTTTCGACCCGAGTTCACTGGGCGTGCTGCACGATCCGCTACCCTTCCTCCGCGACCTCGGTTACGGTCTGGCAGCGCCGGGGGCCTGCCTCGCCGAGTAGCGCTCAGCGTTACCCGATCACCGGCGTTCGATAACCACGCGCTGGCTGATGATCGTGATCTGCTTGTGCACCCGCTCACGCAGGTGGAGGGGCGCTTCTTCCATGCAGGAGCGGCGCAGCAGGGCACGCAGACGCTGCTCGAGGCCGACTTCGGCTTGGCAGGTGTCACAGCCGTTGATGTGTTCCTCCAACCGCACGGTGTCCACTTCGGACATCTCGCAGTCGATGTATTCCTGCAGATGGGCCAGCGCCTCGTCGCACTGGCAGGGAGTATCGGTGTGTTCGCTCATTTCGACGTCACTTTCATTCCCAATTCTTGAGCGTGGTCGGTGAGAAGCTCCCGAAGCTGGCGCCGCCCGCGGTGAAGCCGTGACATCACCGTGCCGATGGGGGTGTTCATGATCTCGGCGATTTCCTTGTACGCGAATCCTTCGACGTCCGCCAGGTACACGGCGAGCCGGAAATCCTCCGGCAGTTCCGCGAGCGCTTCCTTGACCACCGAATCACCCAGCGACTCCAGTGCTTCGGTCTCGGCCGAACGCAGGCCCCTCGAGGTGTGGGAGGCGGCCCGGTGAATCTGCCAATCCTCCACCTCACCGCTGTCGGATTGCAACGGTTCTCGCTGCTTCTTGCGGTAGTTGTTGATGAACGTGTTGGTGAGGATCCTGTACAGCCAGGCTTTGAGGTTGGTGCCGGGCTTGTACTGGTGGAAGGCCGCGTAGGCCTTCGTGAAGGTTTCCTGGACGAGGTCCTCGGCGTCGGTGGGGTTGCGGGTCATCCGCAGCGCCGCACCGTAAAGTTGATCCAAGAACGGCATCGCATCCCGAGTGAAGCGCTCATCACGCTGTTCAACCGTTTCTTCATCCACGGCTATGGGCGCGGCGGAAGAATCGCTGCGCTCCGGCGCCGACGAATCCGAGTTTTTGGGTGAGGTATCCATCCTGTACGAGCCTACCGGGAATTCCCCACCCGTGTCGCGGGGCACCCAGGCATGCGCTTTCGGGCGTTCCAAAATTTTGCTACTCACATGAGCGATAACGAGAACTGGGGGCAGATTTATTCCGGAACCGATATTGCGAAAGAGGTGGCGTATCCGCCCATCCTGCGATAGCAATGGGGGTATGAAGTTAATTCGTGTGCTCGCCCGCCCCCTGCTCGCGTCTGTGTTCATCGTCGATGCGGTGGATGCGCTTCGTCACCCCGATGAGCATGCCCAAAAGTTGCAGCCGCTTGAAGGAGCGATCGACAAGGCTGGGGAGGCCGTGCCCGCGATCCCCACGAATTTGCGCACGCTGGTACGTCTGCATGCCGGGGTGACCCTCGGTGCGGGGCTGTTGTTTGCGCTCGGCAAGGCTCCGCGAACCTCCGCCACGGTGCTCGCCCTCGCCTCCGCCCCGGCGGCGGTCGTCGCGCACCCGCT
>CAMXUZ010000287.1 GCA_947251855.1 uncultured Ruaniaceae bacterium | reverse complement strand
GGGATGCCGAGTTCTGCACAGCCATCGGCGAGTCCGGTAATCGCTTCCACGAGTTGCCACATCGGCTCGGGGTGCTCGGGATTACCGAAGTTGAGGCAGTCGGAGATCGCGACGGGCCGGGCCCCGGCACACGCCACGTTGCGGTAGGACTCCGCGAGGGAGAGTTGCGTCCCGGTGTACGGGTCGAGTTTGGTGAACCGGCCGTTGGCGTCCGCCGCGAGCGCGATCCCCAGCCCACTCTCCTCCTCCACCCGGACCACGCCGGCGTCGTCAGGGAAAGCCTGCGCGGTGTTGCCCCGGGCCAGAGAGTCGTATTGGTCGGTGACCCAGGACTTGTCAGCGAGGTTCGGGCTCGCGATGAGCGCGCGGATCTGTTCGGCGATCTCCGCGGGCCGGGTGGGGCGGGGCAGGTCTTCTGCGCGGTCGGCGTTGAGGCCGTCCTGCCAGTTCGGGCGGGCGTAGGGGCGGTCGTACACGGGTCCGCCGTCGGCGACGGTCTTGGGGTCGACGTCGACGATCCGCTCCCCGAAGTGGTCGATCGTGAGCCGCTGGGAATCGTTGACTTCGCCGATGACGGCGGCTTCCACCTCCCATTTCTCGCAGGTTGCGAGGAACGCCGGAAGCTTGTCCGGGCGCACGATCGCCATCATCCGCTCTTGGGATTCGCTCATGAGGATCTCACCGGCGTTGAGTTCCTCATCGCGCAGCAGGACGTGTTCGAGGTCCACGTGCATGCCGGAGTTTCCATTCGCTGCGAGTTCGCTCGTCGCGCACGAGATACCCGCCGCACCGAGATCCTGGATCGCTTCGACGAGGTCGCCGGCGAAGGCCTCCATGCAGCATTCGATGATGAGTTTTTCCAGGAACGGATCGCCCACCTGCATCTTCGGCTTGGGGGCGTCGTCGTCGAGCGCCGCGGAGGAGAGCACCGAGGCCCCGCCGATACCGTCCCCGCCCGTGCGGGAACCGAACAGCACGACCTTGTTCCCCGCTCCGGAGGCGTTGGCCAGGTGGATGTCCTCGTGGCGCATGAGCCCGACTGCGAGCGCGTTGACGAGTGGGTTCGCCTGGTAGGCGGCGTCGAATTCGGTTTCGCCGCCGATGTTCGGCAGGCCGAGGGTGCCGGCGTAGTGGCTGATGCCCGCGACGGCCCCGGTGATGACCCGCGTGGTATCCGGGTGGTTCACATCGCCCGCTCGGATCTGATCCATGACGGCGATGGGACGGGCGCCCATGGAGATGATGTCGCGCACGATCCCACCGACGCCGGTGGCGGCGCCTTGGAACGGGTCGATGAAACTGGGGCTGTTGTGCGATTCGACCTTGAAGGTGACGGCGAGCCCGTTACCGATGTCGACGACGCCGGCGTTCTGGCCGATCCCGACGAGGAGGTCTTTGCGCATCTCCTCGGTGGCCTTTTCTCCGAACTGGGCGAGGTGCCGCTTGGAGGATTTGTAGGAGCAGTGCTCGGCCCACATCACCGAGTACATCGCAAGTTCCGCGGCGGTGGGCCTGCGGCCGAGGATCTGGCGGATCTGGGTGTATTCCCCTTCGGTGAGCCCGAGCTCTTCGTAGGGTTGAACTTCATCAGGAGTGGCGGCGGCGGTTGAAATCGTATCGATGGACACGCGGTTTCCTCATGGTTGGCGGAGCGCGCGTTATGCTTCGCGCGCCACTGCATAATCTACCGCGAACTGGGCCCGGCGAACGCATCTGTTCGCCGGGCCCCATCGGTCGTCACGCTCCCTTCCGTGAACGGTTCCGTTCCCGAGGTGCTGCTACCCCAGGAACCTGCGGCGAAGCATGAGCCCAGCCCCGGCCGCGAGCAGAACCCCGCCGAGGGTAAGGAGCGGCCCCATGCTCACCCCGGTGTCCTCGAGGCGATCATCATCCGGGTCTCCCCCGCCCGCACCCGGGTCGGACGGTTCGGGCTCAGTCGGATCGGGCTCGCTCGGGTCCGGATCAGTGGGATCCGGGTCCGGGTCAGTGGGATCCGGGTCCGGCTCCTCTGCCGCGAGATCGAGCCCGACCACGAGCGGGTCGTGGTCGGAGGAGCGGTAGGGCGATTCCTGGAACAGCGGCACCACGTTGTAGTTGAACCGGCTGTACTCCAGCCCGACGCTTTCGTATGCATTCACGCTCCACACGTCGGCGTCGACGACGAGACTCATGCCGGCCTCGTTCGCCAGCACGTGGTCGAGGGACCCGATCATTCCGTCGAAGGAATAGGTCTTCTCGTCCGTCATCGTCGCGCCGATGTCGGTGTAGCCGCCGTCGTAGAGCACCTGCATCGGGTCCTCCATCGTGTAGGAGTTCAGGTCCCCGAGGATGAACACGTTCTCCGACATCCCGGAGCCGACCAGGTCGTCGATGTACTCCGCCATTGCCGTCGCCTGCCGGATGCGATCAGGGTTCGAGGCCGCCTGGCCGTCGCCCTGGTCCTCATTCTCCTCGTTCCTGCCCGATCCTTTCGACTTCAGGTGGGTCGTCACCAGCAGGACCGTCTCCGCGTCGTCGGCGACGTCGCCGTCGTCATCAAGCAGCGTGAATTCCTGCGCGAGCGGTTCCCGGGCATTATCGAATTCCTCCGAACCGAGAAGGATCTCCGACTCACCGACGAGCGCGGCGGCATCCGTCTGGTAGATGAACGCGTTGCGGATCACGTCCTCGCCTTCGGGATATTCCTCCGGGGAGGGCGCGTAGTCCCAGACGCCGTCGCCCGCTTCGTCATTGAGCTCCTCGACGAGTTGGGCGAGCGCCACGTCGCGCGGGTGAACACCTTCTGGGGCGTTCTCCCCGTTCGGGAACTCCAGCGTGTTCTCGACTTCTTGGAGCGCGAGGATATCGGCATCGAGCTCGGTGATCGCGGCGACGATCTTCGCCGTCTGCCGGTCGAGGTTGTCTTGGTTGTACGCGCCGCGGACGTCGCACCAGTCCGCAGAGCTCGGCTCGCCCTCGCGGTCGGTGTAGAAACCGCACCCTTCTTCATCGATCCCCAGATCGGTGAAGTAGTTGAGCACGTTGAACGCTCCGATGCTCAAGTTCCCCCCGACCTCGGGCGCCGGCTCCCGGGTGTTTTCGAACGTTACGGGCGCAGCGATCTGCCCGTCGAGGTTCTCGTAACCGTCGAGGTCGCCCACCGCTTGCCCGGTCGGTTGGAACTTCCACGTGTCGTTGCGCCAGTCAAGGATGACCGGTTCCTCGAACGTCACCGCTGCGCCGACCCGGACGGGATCGTCGTGGCTGAGGTACGGGATCGGGGTCTGGTGATAGTCCCGGTCGAAGTTGATGTAGTTCCAACTCGACCCGTCGTCGAGGCTCACCGCCCGAGCCTCGTTGTCCGCTTCTATCGCAAGCGCCTCGTCCGAGAGCGGCAGTGCGTACTCCGTGGGCTGGAGCAACGGCGAATCACCGAACGCAAGACCGATCTCGCCGTACATCTCGCTCTGGTGCAGATCCGTCACAGTGTAATCGCCCTGCGGGTCGATGAGCATCCCCTCGAAGAGTTCCCGCTCCTCGTCGGTTTCTGGCCAGGTGATCGCGGCCGGTTCGACCGGGTCGTACTCTTCATCGAGCACGTTCCACTCCGGCAACGCGACCTGGGTGAGGCCGAAATACTCGGTGGCTTCGCCGGTGACTTCAACGTAGTCCCCGAGGTTGACCGCATCGGCGAACTGAGAGCCGTAGACGAAGATCCCGTGGGAGGCAGTATGCTCATCGAGGTCGATTTCTCCGCCTGTGCCCGGCGTCTGAATATAGGCGCCGTCGAATCCGCCCTCGGGGTACACCGCCGTGACCACTCCCGCGGTAGTGACGTCGCAGTCCAGGAACGGCGTCTCATCGCCTTCGCCTTGAACTTCGGCGATCTCAACCCGCTCGTCAGGCACGTGTTCGCACTCAGGATCGGGAGGCGGGGCAGCGGTATCCCCGTTGGAGTTCGTCGGCGTCGGGAAGTCCAGTCCCGAGAAGTCTGCCGAGTTGTCGTCGGTGTCCTCACCATCCACGCGCTCGATCGAGCCCGGGTTGGGAGGTACCGGGGCTTGTGCTCCCTCAAAGACGTTCGCGTCGCCGTAGCCCACGAGGTCGACGACCAGATCCATATCTGCGGCTTGGGTGATATCGCCGTCGGGAAAGCTGAGGTTCTCGTCGTCCTCTACGAGGGCCACCATGCCCGCGTCCGCGGCGGGGTTCAGCCCACCACCGGCGGCATCCGGTTCCGGCAGCGGGTCACCGTTATCCGCGTTCGATCCCCCTTGCACGAGGTAGAAGCCGCCCGCGGGGATTGCGCCGGCGAGGTCCACCTTGCCGGTTCCGGTGTTCGACTTCGACCTGTACTGCAGGCTCCACCCATCGAGATCAATTGCCGCGTCCGTCGGGTTGTACAATTCCACGAACTTATGGGTGAAGGGCTGGTTGGCGCTCCCGCCCCGCGTGTAAATCTCGTTTATGACGACGTCATCGCCGTCAGGGCTGGCAGCGGCAGGTGCCGTAGCGAGCACCGGTGCCAGCAGTAGAACTCCTACAGCCGCCGCGGCTGTTCCCCTGCCCCGCCTCTTCGCGCGGGCTATCCAATGCGCTCTCAAAAATAACTCCATCGTTACGTAGTCAGATTTTTCTCAATCATCGACCCGCGCTCCGGGCGACGATGCTCAGGCACGGATTGCCTATGGTTCCATAGACGGAGCAAGAAGTTAAGTAGCCACCTCCCGTCCACGGTTTTTGGTGCAGACTTGCCGAAAGTCCGCTATGGTTCCGGGACGAACATTTTCGAAATTGATCGATTTAGGGAACCTCATGACAACGAAGTTGAGTTCCGGTCGAGCGCGTTTTCGGCGTTCGACCGCGGCCCTGGGAATAGCGGGCCTCACGCTGGCCGGGCTTGCGGGCCCCGCCCTCGCTGACGGCGAGGATCCAGAACAGCCCGCGAATAGCGAACCGTCGGACGATGGCCAACCGGCCGGCGAAGATCGCACCGGGGAGGGGCAAGCGGAACGCCCCACCGAAGAACAACCCGAGGCGGACGAGGACCTCGACGAGGCAGATCCCTCGGAGAACGGCGAATCTGCGGAGGCCGACTCATTAGACGAAGACTCGGAGTCGAAAGGCAGTTCCGACGATGACGCCGAGGAAGAAGCTCACATCTCTCCCCTGTCCCTCAATGAGGATGGGACAGAACTCACCGTCGACCTCGTGGGAATAAACGACTTCCACGGCCGCGTCGATGAAGGGCGCGGAGATATCACGGATGACGACGGCGACGTCATCGGATTCGATGACGGAGCTGCGGTACGCCTCGCCGCTGCTGTGGAGGACGTACGCGCGGCGAATGAAGACACGCTCTTCGTCGGTGCCGGCGACCTGTTCGGCGCTTCGACCTTCACGTCGATGGCCGGCAATGACAACCCGACAATCGACGTTCTCAACGCGATGGGCATGGATGTTTCATCCGTCGGGAACCACGAATTCGACGAGGGGATCGACGTCCTCAACGCGCGCATCGGCGGCACCTCCATCGGCGAAATCGACTACTCGCAAGTGGGGTGGCCCTACCTCGGCGCGAACGTACTCGACAGCGAGACCGAAGAGTCCGCCCTCGAGGAATACAAGGTCCTGACTACCGACAACGGCGCAGAGATCGCCTTCGTTGGCGTCGTCACTCAGGAGACCCCGTTCCTGGTCACCCCGAAGGGGATCGAAGGCCTCGAATTCACCGATCCCGCCGAAGCGGTCGAGCGCGTCATCGATGAGGAAGATGAGGTCCAGAACGCCGACGCCATCGTCGTCCTCACCCACGACGGCGGATCGAACAAGGACGCGGTTGAAAGCACCGCGACGGACTTCGGTCAGTTCGCACAGGAAATGGCGGACCGCGGTGATGTTGCGGCGATCTTCTCCGGACATACCCACACGTTGTACGAAGCAGATGTGGATGGAATGCCGGTCATCCAGACCGGTTCCTATGGCGAGAATCTCGGAAAGATCACGTTGACGTTCGAGGACGAGGACGGGGACTGGGAGTTCGCGGGCGCGGCGAGCGACATGATCTCACTCGCGGGCTACGACGTGCCGGACGATAACGAGATCGTCACAAGCGTTCGTGGAATCGTCGAGGATGCGGTTGCGGAGGCCGAGGAGATCGGCGAAACGGTCATCGGAGAGGCGGGCGCGGACCTGTTGCGCGCGACGCACACCGATCCGGAGACTGGCACCGAGGGAGAGAACCGAGGCGGCGAATCGACCATCTCGAACCTCATCGCCGATGCTCAACTGTGGGGCGTCGCTGACCAGGGCTCCGTGCCGGAGGAGGAACTCCCAAAGATCGCCTTCATGAACCCGGGCGGTGTCCGGACTGATATCACGGAAGGCGATGTCAACTACAAGCAGGCGGCGAGCGTGCAACCATTCGCGAATACGCTCGAGACTTTCGATCTCACCGGAGCGCAGATCAAGCAGGTACTCGAAGAGCAGTGGCAACCCGATGGGGTTTCCCGGCCGTTCCTCAAGCTCGGTGTGAACGAAGAGTTCTTCTACACCTACGACCCGGAGGCACCTCGGGACGAACGCGTTACCCAGATGTTCCTTGATGGCGAACCGATCGTGCTCGACGAGACTTACCGCGTGGTAGCCAATAACTTCCTCGCCTCCGGGGGAGACAACTTCTTCACTCTCGGGGAGGGGAGCGACTACGCAGACACCGGCCTGGTCGACCTGCAGGCGTTCGTCAAGTACTTCGAGAGTAACGACGTCGTCAACCCGGACTACCGTCAACGCGCCGTCGGTGTGCACTGGGCTACCGGCGAGGAGGGCGTCTACGACGCCGGTGACCCGGTTGAGATCGCGTTGTCCTCACTGGTCTTCGCGAACGATGAGCCGAAGTCGGAAACGGTTTTCGCCTCGCTCACGAATTCCGAAAGCGGTGAGACCATCGAGCTCGGTGAGTTCGACGTCGACCCGGAGATCGTCAACACCACCGACGAGATGGGCCGCGCGCTCGTGGAGTTCGCGATGCCGGAGATCGAGCCTTCCGGCGATGACTCCGACTCTTGGGTCTTGGAGATCACCGACGACCTCGAGCTCCTCTCCCTCACGTGGGGCATCACGGTGGAGCAGGACTCCGAAGAGCCACCTCCCCCAACGGATGAGGGCGAGGACGAGGACACCGATGACGAGGCTGGCGCCGGACCCGACGGCGACATGCCCGAGACGGGTACCGACGTCAACGGGATGCTCATCGCGAGCGCTATCCTCCTCGCCATCGGTGGAACGGCCCTGGCCGTGCGCCGCCGGCAGACGACGGGTTAAGCCGAACAGGCGTAGCGCGACGCGCTAGATTACGCGACCCGGGCGACCACCTCTACCATCGGGTGGGGCCCGGGTCGTGTGCTGCGTGCAGCAATTCCATTACACCCCCGGATTGCCAGCGGTCGCAAGGTGCGCCGGGCCACCGGCGGTACGGCTAGGCGAGTCGCCAGTCGACCGGCTCGGCACCCAGTTCCTGCAGCAGAGCGTTCGCTCGGGAGAATGGGCGCGAACCGAAGAACCCACGCGAGGCGGACAGCGGCGAGGGATGCGGAGATTCCACGACCGGGGTCGCGCCCAGCTTCGGCCTGAGTGACTGGGCATCCCTTCCCCACAGGATCGCCACGAGCGGGGATTCGCGGCGAACCAGGGCATCGATCGCGGCGTCCGTGATCACTTCCCACCCCTTGCCACGATGACTGGCGGGCTTGCCCGGGCGCACGGTGAGCGAGCGGTTGAGCAGGAGCACGCCGGCGTCGGCCCACGCACGAAGGTCCCCGTGCGGCGGAGGCGGGAAACCGAGATCCGCTTCTAGCTCCTTGTAGATGTTCACCAACGATCTGGGGATCGGCCGCACGTGGGGCTGCACCGAGAAGCTCAGGCCCATCGCATGCCCGGGCGTGGGATACGGGTCCTGGCCCACGATGAGCACGCGAACCTGCGCCAGGGGCCGCGTGAATGCCGTGAGCACGTGTTCACCCGCGGGCAGGTACCCCCGCCCCTCGGCCACTTCTTGGCGGAGGAATTCCCCTAGTTCCCGAATCTTCGGCTCCACCGGGCCCAGCGCGTGGGCCCAGCCGGGGTCAATGAGTTCAGACAGTGGTTGAGGCACGGCCCCAATTCTGGCAGCTAAGCGCCCGGGGTGCCATCGTCGATCACGACCCCCGCGCCCGCCGTGGCAAACTCGCTTGACACACGAGCGAGGAGCGCACATGATTGATGTGTCAAGCGTGCTTGTCACACTGAGAACACAACGAGGAACATCGGGATCGAGCGTGAAGAACAACATCCGTGAGTTGCGCCAGGGCGCTGGCCTCTCGCAGGCCGCGTTGGCGAAGGATCTCGGCGTCTCGCGCCAGACGGTCAACTCCATCGAAACCGGCCGGTACGCCCCCTCCCTCCCCCTGGCCATCACCATGGCCCGGTATTTCCGACGCACTGTTGAGGAGATCTTCCATGTCGACGAATAACCTATCCGCCAAGCACGTGGCCGCGATCGTGACGGCCGCGCTCCTCGCCATCGCCGGGATCGTGACCCTAGGGATGTTCCTGCGCGAATACGGTCCAGGAAACATGGGCAACGGCTTCTTCGCCGGTGCCGGCATCGCGATCGCAGCGCTTGCGATCGCCTGGTGGCGTGCGGTGCGCCACCCGGGCTCGGCGACCACCTTGGAGCGTGGGTGGACGATGACCGGCGATGAGCGGGACGATGCCGTACTCACCCGGGCGCTCGCCGTCGTCGGGATCTGCGCGGTGCCGATGGTGGCTGCGGCTACGATCATCCTCAGCGTTGGCGGCCCCCTCGAACCCGTTCTCGCGATCACGAACTTTGCGCTCATCGCCGTGTTCGCCATCGCCTTCGCCGTGATCAATCGCCGGAGCTGACGCCGCGCCCGGGGTCAACGCCGGCTGAACGCCTCGATCCGCTCCATAGCACCGGCCACGGCCTCGGCCCCGGCGGCGAACGATAACCGCACGAAGTTCCCGCCGTTCTCCCCATCGAAATCCGATCCGGGCACGAGCGCAACACCGGCCTCCTCCAACAATGCGGCAGCCCACGCGGAGGAGTCCGCGTACTCCCCGAGCGGCACCGCCCCATAGAGATAGAACGCGCCATCGGCGGGCGCGATCGGGCCCCACCCGAGGCGAGGTGCGCCGTCGAGAGCGATCTCGCGCACCCGGGCGAGCTCGGCCACCCGCGCGTCGGCCTCGTCGTATGCCTCGGGGGAGAACGCGGCGAGCACCGCACCCTGGGCGGGGCTCGGCGGGCTGAGGGCCACGTTGCCCGCGAGCGCGTC
>CAMXUZ010000286.1 GCA_947251855.1 uncultured Ruaniaceae bacterium | reverse complement strand
CTCCGTCCTCGCCTTGCCCCACCTGGGAGGTGAGGAGCACAACCCCGAACTCCGAGGTGCGCGAGAGTGCTTGTGCGACCTTGACGGCCTCGGGCGGCGCGGTCCCGGTGAGCTGAACCATCTCGTCGACCTCGAGCGTCGTTGCGGCCACGGCGCCGGTGCGGGTGGCGAACACGGGCCATGTGATCTTCACCAGCCCCATGAGCTTGGCGAGAACCTGTGCGTCCGCGACCGGGGTGAGCACCATCGCGATGAGTGTCCTGGGCTCGTCGTTCTCCGCCGGCGCATCCGCGGCGGGGGCGGCCTCTTCCGGTTCTTCTTCGCCGGGTTCTGCCGCCGCCTCGGGTTCGTCAGCGAGCGGTTCGCCGAATTCCTTGGCGAACGCGGCGTCAAAGGCGTCGAGATCGAAATCGTCGTCAGGGTGAGTCATGGTTGTCCTACAGGTGCAGGGCACCTTTGGTCGAGGGAATACCTTCCACCCGGGGATCCGTCTCCACAGCGGCACGCAGCGCGCGGGCGAGCGCCTTGAACTGCGCTTCCACGATGTGATGCGGATCGCGCCCGGAGATCAGGCGCACGTGCAGGCAGATGTTTGCGTGCAGGGCGATCGATTCGAACACGTGGCGGGTGAGGCTCCCGGTGAAGTGGCCCCCGATGAGGTGGTATTCCTGACCCGCCGGTTCCCCGCTGTGCACGATGTAGGGCCGCCCGGAGAGGTCGACGACCGCTTGCGCGAGCGCCTCGTCCAAGGGAACGAGCGCGTCGCCGTACCGTGCGATCCCGGCCTTGTCCCCCAGTGCCTCGCGCAGGGCCTGCCCGATGGAGATCGCAACGTCTTCCACCGTGTGGTGGGCGTCGATGTGCACGTCCCCCTCGGCGCGGACGGTGAGGTCGATGAGGGAGTGCTTACCGAGGGCGGTGAGCATGTGGTCGTAGAAGGGCACACCGGTGGAGATCTCGGTGCGGCCCCGCCCGTCCAGGTTGAGTTCCACGAACACTTCGGATTCGCTCGTGTTGCGTTCCACCGTGGCGGTCCGCGGGGCAGGTTGCGTGGACTGGCTCATCGGCCGGTCACCTCCAGTAGGGCGCGTCTAAACGCATCATTTTGTTCGGGTGTGCCGACGCTCACCCGAAGGTATCTGCTGGGTCCAGTTTCTCTGATGAGCACCCCTCGGTCGAGGAGCCCCTGCCAGATGGCGTGCCGGTCATCGAACTCCCCGAACAGGATGAAGTTCGCGTCGGACGCGACGACTGAGTACCCCTCCCCATTCAACCACGCCGACAGGTCATCGCGGTCTTTGCGCAACGAATCCACCTGCGCGAGCAGGTCATCCGAATGCGCGAGGGCCGCGCGGGCGACCGCTTGGGTGACGGCGGACAGGTGATACGGGAGACGAACGATCCGCAGCACATCGATGATCGCCGTCGATCCCGCGAGATAGCCCAGGCGCACCCCCGCGAACGCGAACGCTTTACTCATCGTGCGGCTCACGGCGAGGTGGGGGTGTTTCTCGAGCAGTTCCAGCGCGCTGGGCGTGCCCTCGCGGCGGAATTCTGCATACGCTTCATCGACGACGACGATGCTCGCCTTCCCCTCGGGTCCGCTGCTTCGCGCGTCGGTTGCGATCGCATCGATGACGTTGAGCGGCAGCGCGGTTCCCGTGGGATTGTTCGGGCTGGCGAGCAGCACGAGGGCGGGACGCACCCGCTGCAGCTCCGCCGCGACCTTCGCCGGGTCGAGCGTGTAGTCCGCCTCCCGCTCCCCGACCACCCATTCGGTGAACGTATCCCGCGCGTACTCGGGGTACATCGAATAGGTCGGGGCGAATCCGAGTGCTTTGCGCCCGGGCCCACCGAAGGCTTGGAACAGGTGCAACATCACCTCGTTGGAGCCGTTCGCCGCCCACAGGTTCTCCGCTGCGAGCCCGCTCACATGGGATTCCTTCTCCAGGAACGCCGCGAGATCGGCGCGCAGGCCGGGGAAGTCTCGGTCCGGGTAGCGGTTGAAGGTCGGGATCGCGGCGGCGACCGCCTCAGTGATCGCCTCGGCGACCCGAGGTGGGGGCGAATACGGATTCTCGTTGACGTTCAACGGGTGGGGCACATCGAGCTGCGGCGCCCCGTAGGGTTCGAACCCGGCGAGGTCAGTACGTATCGGCAGAGAGGTCACGCCTTCGATTCTACTGACCTTCCCTCCCCCACGGTGCCCCGGCTCCCGACCTTCCCAACCTCCGGGCCACGGGAGATACTGGGCGCATGGGAGAAATCACGGCTATTGAAGGAGACATCACCGCAGTCGACGTCGATGCGATCGTCAATGCGGCCAACCGGGCGATGCGTGGCGGGGGCGGGGTCGACGGGGCGATTCACCGCGCGGGCGGCCCCGCGATCCCTGAGGATTGCATCGCGCGCTTCCCGAACGGCTTGGCTACGGGTGAGGCGGGCTGGACCACCGCGGGCAACCTTCCCGCGACGTGGGTGATCCACACCGTCGGCCCGAACTATGGCGCAGGCGAGCGGGACGGTGCGCTGCTGGAGTCCTGCTACACCCGCTCGCTCGCCGTCGCCGACGAACTCGGCGCCACATCCGTGGCGTTCCCGCTGATTTCGGCGGGGGTGTACGCCTGGCCGAAGCAGGACGCGATCGAGACCGCGATC
>CAMXUZ010000285.1 GCA_947251855.1 uncultured Ruaniaceae bacterium | reverse complement strand
TGCCGCTGGTCCGCCCGGAGACGAGCGAGGTGGCGCCTTCGGCGAGCCTGGTGAGCACGTAGTTCACCGCGATGAAGATCAGCGCGGCGATGAACAGCGATTGCAGGATCGGCAGCGGGTTCTGGGTGCCGAGCAGGCGGGCGCTCTGGAGGAGTTCGCTGTAGGTGACGATCGTGCCGAGCGCGGAGTCCTTGAGGATGATGACGAACTGGCTCACCAGCGCCGGGAGCATCGCGATGATCGCCTGCGGAAGCTCGATCGAGCGGATGGATTGGGCGCGGGTCATCCCCACGGCGAGCCCCGCCTCACGTTGCCCGCGGGGCAATCCGTAGACTCCCGAACGCACGAGCTCGGCGATCACGGCCCCGTTGTAGAGGGTGAGCGCGATGACGACGGCGAGCAGCGGGGTGTGTTTCGGCGCGACGTAGCCGCCCCGGCCGAGAATGTTGTAGGCCGCGATCATCAAGATCAGCACCGGCACGGCGCGGAAGAACTCGACGATCAGCCCCGAGACCCAGCGAACGATCCGGTTGGTCGCGAGCCGCCCCATCCCGAAGACGATGCCGAAGATGAGCGCGAGCGCAACGGAGATGACCGCCGCGAGGAGCGTGTAGTACAGCCCGGAGCGGAAGTAGTTCTTCCAGGTGGACCATTTGATCATCGGTGCCCAGAGTTTCGGGTCGAACTGCCCGGCCCTCTGCAGCATCCACACGACATAGGCCCCGATTCCCAGCACGACGAGCGCGCCGACGACGTTGAGCAGGCCGTGGCGGCGCCGGGCCTTGGGGCCGGGGAGGTCGAAGAGAACGTTCTGCGCGCTCATCGGGTCACCGCCAATCGTTGGGAGAGCACCGTGGTGAGGATTCCGACGGGGATGACGATGACGACGAACCCTGCCGCGATCGTGAGGAAGATGGGAAACGCGTAATTGGCGTTGAATTCGATCATTTCGCCCATGAGGTTGGAGACCTCGTCGACGGAGGCAACCGCCGCGACGGTCGTGTTCTTGATGAGGGCGATGAAGGTGTTCCCCAGCGGCGCGATCGCCCCCCGGAACGCTTGCGGGAAGATGATCATCCGAGCCGAGGGGAGGAATCCGAGCCCGATCGCGCGGGCCGCCTCGGCTTGCCCCACCGGCACGGTGTTGACCCCCGATCGCAGCGCTTCGCAGAAGAACGCCGCGTGGTAGACCGAGAGGGCCACGACGGCGAGCCAGAAGAAGTTGGTCGTGTAGTTGCCGGAGAATTGCACGCCGAGTTTCGGCCACAGCACAAGGATCGCGAACACCATGATCACGGTGAGCGGGGTGTTTCGGATCAACGTGACGTACGCCGATCCCGCCCACTTCAGCGACCCGATCGGGGATATCCGCATGAGCGCGAGGATCGTGCCGAGCACGAGCGCGAATAATCCGGATAGGACGGCGAGTTTGACGTTCAGCCAGTACGCATCAAGGATGTCGTAATTCGCGAGGACGTCGAGGAACTGGTCCACCAGTTCACCACCTTCAGGCAGATGCTTAGGTGCGCCGGTTGCGGAGCGTGAGCAGCCCGCAACCGGCGCGGTGACACCGGAACGCTATTTACTCACACGCGTCGGGCGTGGGCGGGTTGTCCGCGCTCGGGGAGTAATCTACGCCTTCGGTGTTCGTGTCGATGAACTCTTGCCAGGAACCGTCGTCGATCATCTCGTTGATCGCGTCGGTGATCTCCTCACACTGATCGGAGTCCTGCGGGATTCCGACCCCGTAACGCTCCTCGGAGAAGGTGTTGCCCACCACTCGCATGTCTCCCCCGCCGGCTTCGGCGGCGAGACCGGCGAGGATGATGTCATCCGTGGTGACGGCGTCCACCTCACCACCGGTGAGGAACTGGAGGCATTCGGAGTAGCCGGGCTGTTCGATGAGCTGCACCTCCTCGGCGAAGTCCTCCTTGATGCGCGCCGCGGAGGTGGAGCCGGAGACGGAGCAGAGGTTGAGGCCGTTGAGGTCCTCCGGCCCGTCGATACGGTCCTCGTCCGCGCGCACGAGCAGGTCCTGCCCGGAGATGAAGTACGGCCCGGCGAAGCTCACGACCTCCTTGCGTTCGTCAGTGATGGAATAGGTGGCAACGACGATGTCGACCTGTTTGTTCTGCAGCAGAGTCTCACGTTGGGCTGAGGGGGCCTCCACCCACTCGATCTGATCCTCTCCGTAGCCGAGTTTGTCGGCGACGTACTTGGCGACGTCGACGTCGAACCCGGTCATCGTGTCACCGTCCTTCAGGCCGAGCCCGGGTTGGTCGTACTTGGTGCCGATGCGGATGGTGTCGCCGCCACCGCCGCCACCTTCCTCGCCATCACCGCCGCCGTTGCCGCCGTCGCTGCAGGCCGACAGTGCCAGGGCGCTCGCAGCAGCGATGGCCATCATTGCGTGAATTCGACGCTTCATTGCTTTCTCCTTCGTTGGCTGATGCGACGTGTGTCGCAGTTGTAGGAATGATGAACTTAGTCGGCGAGAATCTTACCCAGGAAGTCTTTCGCCCGGGTGCTTCGGGGATTGTCGAAGAACACGTCCGGCTCGGTGTCCTCCACGATCTGCCCGTCGGACATGAAGACAACGCGGTCGGCGGCGCGGCGAGCGAATCCCATTTCGTGGGTGACGACGACCATCGTCATTCCCTCTTTCGCCAGCGACACCATGACTTCGAGGACCTCGTTGACCATCTCTGGGTCGAGCGCCGAGGTCGGCCCGTCGAAGAGGATCACTTTCGGCCGCATCGCAAGCGCCCGGGCGATCGCCACGCGCTGCTGTTGCCCGCCGGAGAGTTGGGCGGGGAGCTTATCTGCTTGGTTCGCGACCCCGACCCGATCGAGGAGCTCCATCGCGAGCTTCTTCGCCTCCCCCGCGCGCATCTTCTTCACCTTGATGGGCCCGAGCGTGACGTTCTCGAGAATGGTCTTGTGCGCGAAGAGGTTGAAGGATTGGAACACCATGCCCACTTCCGCACGGAGCCGCGCGAGTGCCCGGCCCTCTTCCGGAAGTCCTTCCCCGTCGAGGGTGATGGTCCCAGAATCGATGGGTTCGAGCCGATTGATCGTGCGGCAGAGGGTGGATTTCCCTGAACCGGAGGGGCCGATGACGACGACCACCTCGCCTCGGTGAACGGTGAGGTCGATGTCTTGCAACACGTGAAGGGCACCAAAATATTTGTTGACACCCTCCATCACGACGAGGGGTTCGCCGCGGGCAGCCTGAGGCTCGTCTGAATTCATCGTCATTCACCGAACACTAACGAATTGTGACTGAAGGTACACGTAGGCGCGATAACGTTTTGGATACGATCTCCCCGCCCCACCCGCCGTTCCGCGCAGGTCTGCGCGCCTAGAGCCACCGCTGACGTTTGAAGATGAC
The DNA here is from genome assembly GCA_947251855.1 of uncultured Ruaniaceae bacterium. The sequence continues at coordinate 2,045 of CAMXUZ010000285.1, read as the reverse complement.
ATACAGGGTGACGACGGCGCCGAGCATGGCAAGCAGCGCGGCGGGATATCCGAAGCGGGTTGCGAGTTCGGGCATGTGGTGAAAGTTCATGCCGTAGATCCCGGCGATAACGGTGGGGGTGAAGAGAATAGCCGCCCAGGAGGCGATCTTCTTCGACTGTTCCCCCTGTTCGAAAGCGGCTTGGCTCATCCGGGCCATCTCCTCGTTCTGGCGTTGCCCCACGAGCGCGATGTGCACCTGCATCGCCGAGGAGAGCAGGTCGCGCAGGGAATCGATCCGGGTCGATAAGCGCAACGTGTGATCGTGGACGTCACGGAAGTGGCTGCGCAGGTCCGCGGGAGCTTTGCGCAGGAACTGCTCCGAGATCCCTACCAACGGGTGGATGACGCGTTGGTAGCTCAACACGGTCTGCAGGAGCTCGTGCAATCGTTGCACGACCTCGCGCTTACCGGCGAAAACGTCATCCTCGACGTCGTCGATCGTCTCCGCCAGCGCCTCCACTGCCGGCTCGTAGGAGTCGACGACGGCATCGAGGAGGAGATAGAGGATCCCGATCGGCGTGTCGTGGAATTCCTCGCCGGCGTCGATCCGTTTTCCGATTTCGCCGTTCGCGGGCGTATCCGAGGTGAGGCAGATGACGACGTCGGTACCCGCGAACACGTGCATCTCCGCCAGGCCGCCGCGGATGACCCGGCGCAGGACGAGGAAGTGGACGTCGTCATAGTCCTCGAGTTTCGATCGTTGCCGCCCCCGAAGCACATCTTGGATCGCAAGTTCCGGGAGGGCGAACACCTCGCCGAGCTCCTCGACCTCCGATGCCGGCGGGTTTTCCAGGTATACCCACCCCACCCCACCGGTTTCCTCGAGCTGGGTGCGCATTTCGCGGGCGCCGTCGCAGGTGCGCGCGGGCGCGCCCGGCGAGTAGATCACAAAGGACATACCTGCCATGGTGCCGGTGAGTAGGGCAAAATGCTACGTGTGTTCCACGTGATGTTCCATGAGCCCCTCATTCCACCCAACACGGGCAACGCCATTCGGATGGTCGCCGCGACGGGGGCCGCCCTCCACCTCGTGGAGCCGCTCGGGTTCGTGCTCACCGACGCGCATCTGCGCCGGGCCGGATTGGATTATCACGATCTTTCTCGGGTGTTTGTGCACGCGGATTTCGATGCGGCGATGGATTTCGTCCGCGCCCACGGCACCGGGAGGGTATTCGCGTTCACCGGGCAGGCGTCCGCGGGTTTCAGCGAAGTCTCCTACGAGGTGGGTGACACGCTGCTGTTCGGCAAGGAAACCACCGGGCTGCCGCCGCACGTGCTCGCCGATCCCCGGATCACCGGGGGTGTGCGCATCCCGATGCTCGAGGGCATTCGATCGCTCAACCTTTCCAACTCTGCCGCCGTCGCCGCCTACGAGGCGTGGCGGCAACACGATTACCGGGAACTACCGGCGGGGTGGCTCCCACCGCAGACCCCGGTCTCCCGCTTCACTGGAAATCCCGAGACACCGATGGCACCTTGAGGGGAAGCTCGGTGAGGGACTCCGCGAGCACGTTACTCACCCCGTCGGCGTGTTCCACCATGCCGCGCACGATCAGCGCCGCCGAGGTGCGGGCGATTCTGCGGTAACGCGACCACACCGTGGCGGGGCAGATGATGTTCGCCAGGCCGGTCTCGTCCTCTAGTGAGAGGAAGGTGACCCCCTTGGCGGTGGCGGGGCGCTGGCGGTGGGTGACCACCCCGGCGACCCGAACCCGAGTTTTGTTGGGGATGGCCCGCATCCGCGCCGTCGTCACCACCCCGAGCGCGTCCAGCTGCGGGCGAACGAACTGGGTGGGGTAACTCCCCGGGGAGACCCCTGTTGCCCAGACGTCCGCGACGGCCTCGGTGGCGTCGTCCATCTGTGGCAGCGCCGGGGCCGTCGCGCCCACCTCGATTGGCAGCGCGGGCTGGGTGAATCCGCCGCGACGGATCCCCGCTGCTCCCCCGTGCGCGCCCGCCGCCCAGAGCGCGCCCCGGCGGGTGGCATCGAAGCAGGAGAGCGCG
>CAMXUZ010000284.1 GCA_947251855.1 uncultured Ruaniaceae bacterium | reverse complement strand
CCAGGGGCGGGATTCGCTCCTCCCGGCGCGTGTCCACCGGCCCGACTGCTGGCCACGTGCACGCGAGAGGGGCACACGGTAGCGAGGTCCGCAGGCAGCAAAAAACCGGCCCGAGGGCCGGTTTCTTGCTGGGGACGTGTTAGTCGATCACCCGGATGTAGGTGGCTCCGCCACGGAAGAGCTTGCTCTCATAGAGCGGAGTGCTCGGGTTCCGCGCCGCGATGTGATTACCGTTGCCGGTGTAGATCCCGACGTGCCCCGGCCACCACACGAGGTCTCCTGGGCGGGCCTCGGAGGCCGAGACGATCCGGCCGGCTCCGCGCTGGGCACCGGAGGAGGGCGGAAGCGAAACGCCGAACTTCGAGAAGACGTAGCTCGTGAATCCGGAGCAGTCGAAGGCCCCGGGGGTCGTGCCGCCGTGCTTGTAGGGGGTACCGACGTACTTGCGAGCCTCAGCCACGATCGCTGCGCCGGTGCCGCTGGCGGGCGCCGAAGATACTTCCTCCTCGGCGGGTGCCGACTCCGTCGACGCCTCTGCGGGAGCTGCATCGCGGGTGCCGGTACGCGAAGGGGAGACCTCGCGGCTCTGCGCCGTTGTCGTCGTCGCCACAGGCTCCGGGGGCGGAGGCGGGGGCGTTGCGGAGGAACCGCTCGCCGCGCTCACGAACGACCACTTGGCGTCTTCCTCGACCGACACCGTCGGGCCGGAGGTGAGGTTGTCGCTGGGGTCGACCGAACGGTCATTCGAGTCTTTGGCGAGAGTCGCGGTGCCAGCGGTCGGGCTGGCGATGCTGCCCGCGGCGGTCATCGTGAAGATGATGCCGGTACTTGCGGCTGCTGCGGCGGCGCGGCGGCCGATCGGGCCGGTTACGTACTCACCAAGGGTCGTCAGTGGCGTCACGGGGCGGCGGTCTGCGCGGTACCTACCGCCGGTAGTGCGTTGTGACAAAGATTTACCTCTCCTAGTTTCGCCTGCGAAGTGAGCTGTCGGGTTCAAGTGGGAGAACACTTTGCCTCGTAGTCGAGGCTTCACCCCAAGATCCTCGCGGATCGAAGGTGGTTCCTCCGCCCTCGCCATCGGGTCGTAATGGCGTTCCTGAATGGCGAGGTTTGGCGTTCAAGAACGCGGCTCTGCTGCTCCTTGGTGCAGCCGAACTGAGATAACGGTACCTGAGTTTTTCTGCGAATGTCACGTTCTGATCACGGAGAGGTCTCAAACCGGTTACCCGAACTAACTTCACGCCCTCCCCGCGACGCGCCACCAGTGCATCTTTCCGCGCCAGAATGCCAATATCGAAGGGCAGCGCGACGTGGCGAAGGCCACTTATCCACACGTGTGAATCCGCTCACAGGCGTGTCGGTCAGGGCTTCCGGACGAAAAGGTGCTTCCCCATCTCGGCGGGTAGCGCCACTTCGCCATGGGCGTCATCGGCGCTGAGAAGCACGTCCGCCCCAGCCCGCGAGACCTTCACGGGGGTCGGTGGGGCGATGCTCGCATCGAGGAACTCCTGGAGGAGCAACGTATCCACCTGCAGGGGTTCACCTATGCGCTCGAGGCGGACATTGAACGACTCTCCCTCACCGGGTGGCTGCGTTGCGAGGAACTCGGTCAGCGGCACAACCGCGATCTCCGGTGGCGCACCCACCCCCAATTGCGAGAGGGCGGGGATCGGGTTGCCGTAGGGGTCGTGTTGAGGTTCGCCGAGCAGCGTGACGAGACGCTGTTCGACGTTGTCGCTCATCACGTGCTCCCAACGGCAGGCCTCGTCATGCACGAACGGCCACTCGAGCCCGATCACGTCAGTGAGGAGGCGTTCGGCAAGTCGGTGTTTGCGCATCACCTGGGTGGCGCGAGACATGCCCTCCTCCGTGAGCTGCAGGTGCCGATCGCTCGTGACGACCATGAGGCCATCACGCTCCAACCTCGCCACCGTCTGCGAGACCGTCGGCCCCGAATGCCCGAGCCGTTCAGCAATCCGGGCACGCATCGGTGGGATGCCCTCTTCGATAAGTTCAAACACCGTCTTGAGGTACATCTCAGTGGTGTCGATGAGATCGCTCACGAACCCTCCCCATAGTTGTCCATCCACCTTACTTCCTTCCCCTTTCCCCCACGCGGGAATTACGCTGCCGGCCCACCTCGTTCGCCGAGGACACCCCCGGTCATCGGTGCCCTCCCTGCGCATCTAGAATCGAGCCATGGGCGGGATTGAACACGTTTCGGATGGGGCGGGCCCCTCGGGTGCCCACTCGTACCGCGGGCTCGCCGTGGAAGAAGCGATCCGGGCCTGGAATTTTGAATCGGTGTGGGCACTCCTCGTCGACGGCGAGGTCGGCTCCCCGCTGCCACCGGCCGAGGCGTTCCCGCTGCCGATCCGCACCGGCGACCACCGGGTCGACATGCAATCCGCCCTCGCGGGCCTCGCCCCCGTCTGGGGATTCACGTCATTGCCGACGACGTCACCCGCCTCCGCCCGCGCCTCACTCGCCCGGGCATCGGTGATGGCGCTGTCCTTCCTCGCGCAGTCAGCGCGCGGACCGGAGGTGCCTGCGGTTCCCGATTGGGTCGTCGATCAGGTCAGCGGTATCGCCCGCCGTTTCCTCACCCGCTGGCGCGGCGAAGCCGATGAGCGTCGGGTGCGGGCGATCAACGCCGGCTGGGTCGCCATCGCGGCCGCCCCCCGCTGCCCCTCGCTGGAGGTGGCCCGGCGGA
>CAMXUZ010000283.1 GCA_947251855.1 uncultured Ruaniaceae bacterium | reverse complement strand
CGCGACCGAGTGGGTCGCGGTCTTCGGCGGCGGCAACACCCGGGTCGTTCTCGGCGAGCATGCCCTCGCCGCCGCCGAGGCGAGGATCTTCGCAGAGATCAACTGGTGGGGGTGACGGCGAGGACGCGGAAGCCCTGGCGGCTGCCCACCCGTTCGACCTCGAAGCCGAGTTCCCGCTCGATCCACTTGTGCAGCGAATCGCCGCCCAGGTTCTTGTTGACCACGAGATAGGCGACCCCGCCGGGAGACAGGCGGGGCAACCACGTGCGCATGATGTCGTGAAGGACGCTTTTTCCCACCCGGATGGGCGGATTGGACCAGATGAGGTCGCAGGTGAGATCGGGTTCGGCGCCGAGCAGGTCCTCGACGAGGTGAGCCTCGCCGGCGAGGCCATTGCGGGCGAGGTTTTCACGTGTGAGTTCAACCGCGCGGGGATTGACATCCACCCCGATGACCCGCGCCTCCGGGAGCGCCGAGGCGAGCGCCATCGTGATCGGTCCCCACCCGCAACCGACATCAACGGCCGTGCCTGCGCCTGCCGGATCGGGCACGAGTTCGAGGAGTACTTTGGTCCCCGGATCCACCTTCTCCCCGGAGAACACTCCCCGGTCCGTGGTCACCGTGAAGGGTTCCGTTCGCAGGGTGACCCGCTTCTTCGTCGCGCGGGAGGCGGTGGCGTCGGCATCGGGGCTGAAATAGTGAGGCACGGGCGCCAGTTTACGCGCCCAGAGAAGCGAAAATCACTGGTCAGGCGGTAACGGGCATGGGAGAGTGGAGATATCACCGATAGATAAGGACCCGATGACCACTCCCCACACTGATAACCGCGCCGATGAACTCGTGGCGAGGATCCTCGCGCGCTCGGGCACCGCGTTGCAAGACGGCGAGACCGAAGGCGAACACGAAGGCGATGAGTTCCACCTCGAGGAGCGCGCCGCGCTCCGGCGCGTGCGGGGCCTGAGCACCGAACTTCACGATGTTCACGAAGTGGAGAACCGGCAGCTCCGCCTCGAACGGGTGATCCTCGCCGGGATCTTCACCTCCGGCACGCCCGAGGCGGCGGAGCGTTCCCTCCACGAGCTCGCAGCCCTTGCCGAGACCGCCGGCTCGACCGTGCTCGACGGGGTGCTCCAACGACGCCACGCCCCCGATGCGGCCACGTACCTGGGATCGGGAAAGGCCCGGGAGCTCGCCGATCTCGTCGCCGCTACCGGCGCCGACACCGTCATCGTTGACACCGAACTCGCTCCTTCCCAGCGCCGCGGGCTCGAAGACGTGGTGAAGGTGAAGGTCATCGATCGCACCGCGCTCATCCTCGACATCTTCGCCCAACACGCGAAATCCAAGGAAGGCAAGGCCCAGGTCGAGCTCGCGCAGCTGGAATACCTCCTCCCGCGCCTGCGAGGCTGGGGTGAGTCGATGTCCCGGCAGGCGGGTGGCCAGGCTGCTGGTGGGGAAGGGATCGGCTCCCGCGGCCCGGGGGAGACGAAGATCGAACTCGACCGGCGCCGGATCCGGAACCGCATGGCGAAACTGCGCCGGGAAATCGCGGCAATGGCCCCGGCGCGGGAAACCCGCCGTCACTCCCGCCAGGCCTCGGGCACGCCGGCCGTCGCGATCGCCGGGTACACGAACGCGGGCAAGTCCTCGTTGCTCAACCGCCTCACCGGCGCCGGGGTACTCGTCGACAATGAACTGTTTGCGACCCTCGACCCCACCGTCCGGCGGGCCCGGACGGAGGATGGGCGCGAGTTCACGATCGCCGACACCGTCGGGTTCGTGCGGCAACTGCCGACCGAGCTCGTCGAGGCGTTCCGCTCCACGCTCGAAGAGGTCGCCTCCGCTGACCTCATCCTCCACGTCGTCGATGCCTCCCACGATGACCCCGAGGGCCAGATCCGCTCGGTGCGAGACGTCTTGCGCGATATCCCAGGAACCGAGGACATCCCCGAGCTCGTGGTGCTGAATAAGGCCGACCTCGCCGAACCGGCCGCTATCGCCCGGCTGCGTACCGCCGAGGCGGGGGCCGTCGTCGTCTCGGCGCGCACCGGCTCCGGCGTTGAGGAACTGCGGGACCGGATCGCGGAGCTGCTGCCCCGCCCGCACGTGCACATCGACGTCCTCGTCCCTTATGACCGGGGTGACCTCATTCACCGGGCATACACGAGCGGCGAGGTCATCGAGGAGGAGCACGGGCCGCGAGGCACCCAGTTGACGGCGCGGGTGGATGACGCCCTAGCCCAGGAGCTGCTCTCCCTGCAGGCCTGAGCGCCGATCCACAACCCGCGGCGAGCGTGTGCGCTCAGACGTGGATGTGCTGCGAGAATAGAGCGGTGACTGCCGAACTGACCGAAGTGCTCGACGCCGTCGTCCGTGCCCTGGGCGGCACGCCCCGGGCGGGGCAAACAGAGATGGCGGAGGCTGTCGGGGCGGCGCTGGCGGAGTCGGAGCATGTGCTCATTCAGGCCGGTACCGGAACCGGGAAGTCCATGGCCTACCTCGTGCCGGTGTTACTCCACACGACGAGTACGGGGGAGCGGGCCGTCGTCTCGACGGCGACCCTGGCCCTCCAACGCCAGATCGTCGGCATCGACGCGCCCCTGGCCTCGAAAGTGGTCCGGCAGGAGACTGGCAAGACGCCCAAGGTCGCGCTCCTGAAGGGGTGGCACAACTACGTCTGCAAACACAAGGTCACCGGCGGGTTCCCCGAGGATTCCCTGTTCGAGATGGAGGGAATCGGCAGCGAAGATGCTCAGGACCATGACGCGCCGACCTCGGGCCTCGGCGCGGAGATCCTGCGCCTGCGGGAGTTCTCCGAAGAATCGGAGACGGGCGACCGTGACGACCTCACCCAGGGGGTGAGCGACCGCGCGTGGCGGCAGGTATCGGTGACGAAACTTGAATGCCTCGGCAACCGGTGCCCCCTCATCGACGAGTGCTTTCCCGAGGCTGCGCGACAAACGGCGGCGGCTGCCGACGTCGTCATCACCAACCATGCGATGCTCGGCGTGGTCGCCTCCGGGAATGCGTCCGCGCTGCCTGAACACGAGGTGCTCATCGTGGATGAGGCCCACGAACTCGGCTCTCGAGTGACGTCCCAAGCAACCCAGGAGCTCTCGGCCGCGGCTGTGGAACGGATCGCCCGGATCGTCCGGCGCAATGCGGGGATGAGCACCTCGAGCCTGGACGAGGCGGCCGAGTACTTGCGTGAGGCCCTCGCCACCACCCCTCCGGGGCGATTCACACGCGGGCTGCCCCTGGAGATCAATGCAGCCGTGCGCGACATCTCCGAAGCCACGAGAGCGCTCCTGGTGTCCTTGCGGGAGGAAGCCAAATCAGAGGCCTCGAGCACGCACCTGGTGCGGAGCGAATTGCAGTTGCTCCAGGAGATCTCCGACCGGCTCCTGGGCGATGACGTCCAAGGCGGCCAGGACGTCGGATGGGTGGAATCGCCGCGCCGACCCGGTGAGGGCCCGCGCATACAGATCGCGCCGCTGGACGTCGCCCGCCGCATCCACGCGCACCTGTTGGCCGATCGCGCGGTCGTGGCGACCTCCGCAACGCTCGCGCTCGGCGGGAAGTTCGACGCGATGGCCTCCGCCCTGGGATTCTTCGATGACTACACCGCGCGGGCCGTGCAGTCCCCGTTCACGTATGCCAAGCAGGGGATCCTCTACACCCCTCGCCACCTTCCGCCCCCGGGCAGGGACGGGTTGAGCCCGGAGACCCTGGCGGAGATCGTTGCGCTCATCGCCGCTGCGGGCGGGCGCACGTTGGGGTTGTTCTCCTCGCGCCGGGCAGCAGAGCACGCAGCCGAGCACGTCCGCGAACACCTCGAGCACCCCGTATTGCTGCAAGGAGAGGACGGGTTGCCCGCACTCGTACGCGGCTTCCTCGCTGATGATCGCGCTAGCCTGTTCGGCACTCTGAGCCTGTGGCAGGGGATCGACGTGCCCGGCCCGGCCTGCTCGCTCGTCATCATCGACCGAATCCCCTTCCCCCGGCCCGACGACCCGATCATGTCGGCGCGGGCAGAGGCCGCTGACCGCCGCGGGGGCAACGGATTCATGTCGGTTTCGGCGACGCACGCCGCCCTGCTTCTCGCTCAAGGCGCCGGCCGACTCATCCGCCGGGTGGACGACCAAGGGGTCGTCGCGATCCTGGATTCGCGGGTCGTCACTCGACGTTACGGCAGTTTCCTTCGTAAATCGCTACCGCCGTTCTGGCAGACGAACGATTCGGAACTAGTACGCGGAGCGCTGCAGCGGCTCGATGCCGCCCACAGTGCTCCCCGCGTTCGGAGCTAAATACTACGCAGCACCGCGGTCACCCGGCCCAGGATCCGGGAGTGCTTGCCGTTGATCGGTGAATAGTCATCGTTGGCGGGCATGAGCCAAGGGCCGTCCTTGGTTTTTCGGAGGGTCTTCACCGTGGCCTCGCCGTCGAGCATCGCCGCGACCACTTCTCCGTTCTCCGCATCGACCTGGGAACGTACGACGACCCAGTCGCCGTCGCAGATGGCCGCGTCGATCATCGAATCGCCCACGACCCGGAGCAGGAACAGCTCGCCGTCGCCGACGAGTTGCTGGGGGAGGGGGAAGACGTCTTCAATCGCCTGTTCGGCGAGGATCGGCCCGCCCGCAGCGATGCGACCGACGATGGGAACCAGCGCAGGCTCGACACTCGCCGCGCCGTCCTGGGTCGGGACGACGACCCCGCGCAACGAGGTGGGCGCGTATTCCTCACCGATGATCTCGATCGCACGAGTAGAAATGGGATCGCGGCGCAGCAGCCCCTTCTCCTCGAGCACCTGGAGCTGATACTTCACCGAGGATGGGCTCGAGAGGCCGACCGCCTCTCCGATCTCGCGCATCGTCGGCGGATAGCCCCGTTCGGAAAGGCTCATCCGGATAAAACTCATGATCCTGTGCTGACGGTCTGAAAGTTTGAAGGCCTGCGGAGCCTGCTCCTCACCCATTGCGATCCCCTTCGTTGCTGCCGATGAACGCTGCCCGACGTCAATGTCACACCCCAGTGGTGTGCTTCTTACACAACAGTTTAGAACGAATCCGGCCCAGCGGCAAACAAATGTTCGAGCTGCGTGTCGACATTGTTCCCCAGTCGTGCTAGGTTCGTACCAGTGTATCAGCGAACGCGTGTTCGAGGAGAAGATCATGGCAGTGAAAGCACTCGGAAGAGGCCGGGAGCAACAGGGGCAGCTTGGGCTGCGAGTGGACGATGCTGTGGCGGCGCGCCGGGCGCAGATGCGGCGCCGGGCCGGGCTGCGAGTGGTTCCGCCCGCGTCAGATTCACCGCGTGAAGACCGGGAAGTGCGTACCTCGGACTTCACGCGCCGCACCCGGTTCGCATCCCCTGCG
>CAMXUZ010000282.1 GCA_947251855.1 uncultured Ruaniaceae bacterium | reverse complement strand
CGGCCCGGTTTACATCAGAGAAACCGACCGCCTCGCCGGTGAGTACCGCGACGACGCTCCCCCGGGCCTGCGTCTCCCGATCCCATTCGGGCACAGTTCGCGGCCGCGGCCGCGCCCACGCGGCGATCTGCTCGCGCGAGTAATCTGCGGAAGCGACGTGCGTGATCGCGGCAAGAAAAACAACCAAGGTCCCCGCCGCATCAGCACTGCTATAAGGACGAATTTCCAGGCCTACCGTTGCCGCATCCGTGTTCATCGCACCAGTATTGTCTCTCGCGCCGACACCGGCCATACTCGTGAGATGGAGGCACACCAGATCTCCGCTCTGCGATTCACGATCGGCGCGTTTCTCCTCACTGCGCTCGCCGTTCAGGTTGCCTTACTCCCCTGACGGCCCGAAGCCTTGCGAACTCCTACCCAGAGGTTGCCTATCTCGCGGTGCGCTACACGATCGCCATCGGTGCCGCCTTCATCGGCTTTGACGTCGCTCTCATCACTGGCTGGCGCATCCTCACGTTGCTGCAGCGAGGCAACCCTGCTCTTGATCAGCCTTCGACGTGGACGAACGCGGCTACAGTGGCCTTGGTCTTTGCCGCATCAGTTCTCGCCGGCGTCTTCGGGCACTGCGCATTCATCACGAATGTCGGTGGTCCGCCGGTACTGCTGGGGCTCATCGTCTCCGTCAGTTTAGGAGTCAGCGCGCCATCCCTGCGGCGGCGAGTCAGAGGCTTGCTGGAACGCGCGTTTCTGCATCACTCCCGCCCCGCAGGAACGGAAACACTTCGTTCCTGAGCAGCGGCGCGAGATCGGATCGGTGTTCGCCCGGGTCCACCCACTCGGTGTGCTCGATCTCCCCACGCGGGGCGACGACCTCGATGTAGGGGTGCTCGAATACCGTGGCGTGAACGCGGCAGCCGTGCTCGTTCGCCGCAGGTCCGGAAAACGACCCAAGTTCGTGTAGGACCTTGAGATCGAGGGCGACACCGAGTTCTTCGGCAACTTCTCGCGCTGCGGTGTCCTTGACCGACTCGCCCTGCTCCGGCTTCCCGCCGGGCAGCATCAGCGCGTTGGTGCCGCGTTTGCGTGCCGTAAGCACCCGGCCGGCGTCGTCCTTGATGACGACCGTGCACACCTTGATCGTCTCTGACACTTCGGTTCCCATCTGCTCAGGCGAGACGGCGCATCCAGCCGAACTCGTCGTCCGCACGCCCGTATTGGATGTCGGTGATCCGCTCATAGATTTCCTGGGTGATCGGGCCCGGCTCGCCGTTGTTGATGGTGACCTCGAAGTCGGTGCTCTTCAGCGTGCCGATCGGGGTGACGACCGCGGCGGTACCGCACGCGAACACCTCGACGATCTCGCCGGATTCAATGCCGCTGCGCACCTCGTCGAGGGTGATCTCGCGTTCGTGCACCTCGCGGCCTCGCGCCCGGGCGAACTCGATGATCGAGCTGCGGGTGATTCCCTCGAGGATGGTTCCGGAAAGAGCTGGCGTGTGCAGCGCGCCGTCGGCGGTGACGAAGAAGGTGTTCATGCCACCGAGTTCTTCGATGCGGGTGCCCGTTGCGGCGTCGAGGAAGCACACTTGATCGCAACCGTTCTGCGCGGCGACCTGCTGGGGAAGCAGGCTCGCGGCGTAGTTGCCGCCGAACTTCGCCGCGCCGGTTCCTCCGGGCCCCGCTCGGTTGAAGGCGCGTTCCACCCAGATCGAGACGGGGGTGAACCCGGATGCGAAGTAGGGGCCCACGGGGGAGGCGATGACGAGGTAGTCGACCTTGTGCGCGGAGCGGACCCCGATGAACTTCTCGGAGGCAAACATGAACGGCCGTAGATACAGCGAGGAACCGGGACTTGAGGGAACCCACTCCACGTCCGTGCGCACGAGCGTTTCGATCGAGGCGAGGAACATCTCCTCGGTCACCTCGGGCAACGCGATCCGGCGGGCGGAGGCAGCGAGCCGAGCGGCGTTGGCCTCCGGGCGGAACGTCCACACGGACCCATCCGCATGCCGGTACGCCTTCAGCCCTTCAAAGACTTCCTGGGCGTAATGCAATACGGCGGTCGCGGGATCCAGCAACAGCGGCGCGTACGCCTCTACTCGGTAATCGCTCCAGCCCGTATCCACTTCCCACGTGGCACGCGCCATGTGGTCGGTGAATGCTTTACCGAACTTCAGTTCCGCCAGCGCCGCTTCACGTTCCTCGAGGGTGTGCGGGTGCGGAGAGGGTTTCACCTTGAAAGTGGTCACCGCTGTTCCTAACTCTTACGTCGCGCCAGAAGGTGGCGCAGTTGTCACTTTACCGCGAGGCTCAGCGCAGGGCGGCGGCGATCGCGGTTGCGACCTCGGCCGTGGATCGCGGCGAGCCATCCCGTGCGGCGACGTCCGCGGTGACCGCGTCGTTGATCCGGGCCGCGTGTTCGGGCATCCCCAGGTGGTCGAGCATCAGCGCGACGGAGAGGATGGTCGCCGTCGGATCGGCCTTGCCCCGCCCGGCGATGTCCGGGGCGGAACCGTGCACCGGCTCGAACATCGAAGGGAATGCCCGCGAGGGGTTGATGTTGCCCGAGGCAGCGAGCCCGATACCGCCGGCGGCGGCGCCGGCGAGGTCAGTGACGATGTCGCCGAAGAGGTTGTCGGTCACGATGACGTCGTACTGCGCGGGGTTGGTGGCGAGGTAGATCATCGCCGCGTCCACGTGCTGGTAGTTCACCTCGACCTCGGGATACTCCTGCCCGACGGCGTCCACGGTACGGCGCCACAGGTGGCCGGCGTGGACGAGCACGTTGTGCTTGTGCACGAGCGTGTGCTTCTTGCCCCGCGCCTGGGCCCGATTGAACGCATCACGCACAACCCGCTCCACGCCGTGGGCGGTGTTGACGGAGACCTCGGTGGCGATCTCGTGCGGCGTGCCCACGCGCAGCGCTCCCCCATTGCCGACGTAGGGGCCCTCAGTGCCTTCGCGCACGACGACGAAGTCGATCTCACCCGGCTCCGCAAGAGGGCTAGGGATTCCAGGATATAGCTTCGAGGGGCGCAGGTTCACGTAGTGGTCGAGTTCGAAGCGGAGCCGAAGCAGCAGGCCTCGCTCGAGCACTCCCGAGGGAACGCTCGGGTCGCCCACGGCCCCGAGAAGGATCGCGTCGTGGGTCTTCAGCGCGGCGATCTCATCATCGGTGATCACTTCGCCGGTGCGGTGCCAGCGGCTCGCGCCGAGATCGTAATCCGTGCGCTCGATCTGTACATCTTCGCCGTCGAGCACCTTGTCCAACACGGTGAGAGCGGCGTCGGTGACTTCTGGGCCGATTCCGTCACCTGCGATGACGGCGAGGTTGATCTTCTGGGACATGCTGCGTTCGTTTTCCTATTCACATGGCGGGATGACCCCGCCGGCTCGCTAGGGGGAAATATGTCGACGAGAAGGGTGTTATGCCGCTGTAACGGATGATCTTCCGGCACAACACCCTTCTCGCGGGGAGCGGGGGACCCCCCTCATCGCAAACGAGCGGGGCGTCAGCGACGCGAGTGGTCCCAGCGACTCGATTGCGCGTTAGCGGCCCACTTGGCCTTCGACGTAGTCGGAGTCGGCGGGCTTGACCCAGGAGAACATCTTGCGAAGTTCCTTACCCGTCGCCTCGATCGGGTGCTGCTCGCCACGCGCGCGCAGTTCCTTGAACTCCGGTGCGCCGGCGTCCTGGTCGTCGATGAAGCGCTTGGCGAAGGAACCGTCCTGGATGTCCGCGAGCACGGCCTTCATGTTCTCCTTCACGCTCGGGTCGATGACCCGGGGCCCGGAGACGTAATCGCCGTATTCCGCCGTGTCGGAGATCGACCAGCGCTGCTTGGCGATCCCGCCCTCGATCATGAGGTCGACGATGAGCTTGAGTTCGTGGAGCACCTCGAAGTAGGCGACCTCGGGCTGGTAACCGGCCTCGGTGAGAACCTCGAAGCCGTACTGCACGAGCTGGGAGGTGCCACCGCACAGGACGGCCTGTTCGCCGAAGAGGTCGGTCTCGGTCTCTTCGGTGAAGGTGGTCTTGATCCCACCGGCGCGTAGCCCGCCGATGGCCTTGGCGTAGGAGAGCGCGAGCGGCCAGGCCTCACCGGAGTGGTCCTGCTCGACCGCGACGATCACGGGTACCCCGCGGCCGTCGACGTACTCGCGGCGCACGATGTGGCCCGGGCCCTTGGGGGCGACCATGATGACGTCAACGGTCTCCTTGGGCTGGATGAAGCCATAGCGGATGTTGAAGCCGTGCCCGAACACGAGCGCGGCTCCGTCGGCGAGGTTCGGTGCGATCTCTTCGGAGTAGACGATCCGCTGCACCTGGTCGGGGGCCAGGAGAACGACGACGTCGGCCTCCTTCACAGCGTCGGCAACGGAGAGGACCTTGAGCCCCTCGTCTTCCGCCTTCTGGATCGAGGCGCTGCCCTCTCGCAGGCCTACGCGAACGTCGACACCGGAGTCGCGCAGGCTCAGAGCGTGGGCGTGCCCCTGGCTGCCGTAGCCGATGACGGCGACCTTCTTCGAGGCAATGATGGACAGGTCGGCATCGTCGTCATAGAACAGCTCAGCCACAGGTTTTCTCCTTAACTTTTTGGTTTCACCGCGTGTGCGGCAGGTCAACCGCGGGTGCGGCAGGTTGATTGTGCGCTATGCGCTTCGGTTCAAACGTTCAAGGCTGCGATCGGCCATGGACCGAGATCCTCGCCCGATGGCAACGGCCCCGGATTTCACGATCTCGCGGATCCCGTACGGTTCGAGCGCGGCGAGCAGCGCTTCGAGCTTGCCCGGGGAACCGGTCGCTTCGATCGTCACCGCGTCGGGCACGACGTCGACGACGTGGGCGCGGAAGAGCTCGACCATCTGCAGCACCGCGGTACGCGAGGCATGGTCGGCCTTCACCTTCACGAGCAGCAGCTCCCGCTGCACGGAGGCATCCGCGGGGAGGTCGACGATCTTGAGCACGTTGACGAGCTTATTGAGCTGCTTGGTCACCTGCTCCAGCGGGCTAGCATCGGCGTCGACGACGACGGTGATCCGGGAAATATCCGGATGTTCGGTGGGGCCGACGGCCAGGGAGTGGATGTTGAACGCGCGCCGAGCAAACAGGGCGGTCACGCGGGTGAGCACGCCGGGTTTGTCCTCGACGAGCACTGACAGGGTGTGACGGGCCATGATTACCTCACTCGTCTCGTTCGAATTCGGGCGTGATGCCCTGGGCGTACTGGATGTCGTCGTTCGAGACTCCGGCCGCGACCATCGGCCACACCATTGCGTCCCGGGAGACGACGAAGTCGACGACGACGGGCACGTCGTTGATCTCCTGGGCCTTCTTGATGGTCTCGTCGACGTCCTTCACCGATTCGCACCGCAGCCCCACGCAGCCCATCGCTTCGGCGAGTTTGACGAAGTCGGGGATGCGCACCGTTTCGTGGCCCGTCTGCAGGTCGGTGTTGGAGTAACGCTCCCCATAGAACAGGGTCTGCCACTGGCGCACCATTCCGAGCGAGGAGTTGTTGATGATCGCGGTCTTGAACGGGATGTTCTCCAGCGAAGCGGTCGCGAGTTCCTGGTTCGTCATCTGGAAGCAGCCGTCGCCATCGATCGCCCATACCTCGCGGTCGGGTTCGGCGACCTTCGCGCCCATCGCGGCGGGGATCGCGTATCCCATCGTTCCCAGGCCCCCGGAGTTGAGCCAGGTGCGGGGGTGTTCGTAGCGGATGAACTGCGCCGCCCACATCTGGTGCTGGCCCACGCCCGCGGCGTAGATCGCGTCCGGCCCGGCGAGTTCGCCGAGGCGGGAGATCACGTGCTGCGGTGCGAGCAGGCCATCCTCGGTGGGGGTCCAACCGAGCGGGTATCGGGTGCGCAGATCGTCGAGCATCGCCCACCACGCCTCGACGTCGGGAAGCCCGTGTTGTTCGTGTTGCTTCTCGAGTTCCACGGTGAGATCGGCGACGACCTCCTTCAGGTCCCCCACGATGGGCACGTCGGCGAACCGGTTCTTGGAGATCTCCGCGGGGTCGATATCGGCGTGAACGATCGTCGCGTTCTGGGCGAAGGTATCGAGCCGGCCGGTGACCCGGTCATCGAAGCGGGCACCCAGCGCGATGATGAGATCGGCCTTCTGCAGGGCCGCGACGGCGGTGACGTTCCCGTGCATCCCCGGCATGCCGATGTTCTGCGGGTGCGAATCGGGAATCGCACCGCGGGCCATCAGGGTCGTGACGGCGGGCGCGCCGGAGAGGTTGACGAGCCGCAGCAGCTCCTCGGTCGCGCGGGAACGGATCGCTCCCCCGCCGACGTAGAGCACGGGCCGGCGGGCGGTGGCGAGCAGCTTTGCGGCTTCGCGAACCTGCTTGATGTGCGGTTTCGTGGAGACCCGGTAGCCGGGGATGTCCAGGGTGGTCGGCCAGGAGAAGGTCGTGTCCGCTTGCAGCGCTGATTTCGCGATGTCCACGAGCACCGGGCCGGGGCGACCGGTCTGCGCCAGGTGGAACGCTTCGGCGATGCGGGCGGGTATCTCCTCGGGATCGGTCACGAGGAAGGAGTGTTTAGTGATGGGCA
>CAMXUZ010000281.1 GCA_947251855.1 uncultured Ruaniaceae bacterium | reverse complement strand
GGTGAGTCGAGGAACAACCCGCATCCGATCATCGGATTGATATCACAACTCGCGACGTAATCGTCGTCGGCGAGCCGGCGGATGTAATCGATCGCGAGCGCAGCCGAGGCCCACAGCCCGAGCGCGCTCGTGAGGAGCGCGACCCACCCGTATTCCTTCGCGGGCGAAGGGTCCGCGTGGGCGGGATCGGGCCCCGCCGGTTCGTCGGTCACGGCCATGGCGCTTCCTCCGGGCTGGGCCACTCCAGATGTACGGGCACTCCCGGTGGCTCCGGCCAGGAATACCATGGCGATAGTTCAACACTAGTATCGGGCATCGCCCGCACCACCCGCATCGCGATCGGTTCCGCGTTCGCCCGGTCCCACGTCATGATCGTCACGCCGGCGGTGCCGCTGAGCGGACCGATCGTGGGTTTATCGAGCACGGCGCCGGCGCTGGAGGTGTGCACGTACTGCACGCCCAGGCCCCGCTGCCACGGGCCGATACGCCGGTGGAAATGCCCGGCGAACGCGTACTTCACGCACCCGGAATCCAGGGCTTCCTCGGTCGCACGGTGGTTGTGCATCATGAGGATGTCGATCGGTTCGCCATCTTCCTTCTCCTCGCAGGCCCGCTCACTGAGCCGGTGGCCCCGTTCGGGGAGATTCTCATCCGCGACCAACCGCGTGGGCGCCCCGAGCGAGGTGAGGGTGGGGTCAAGGTCGCCAAGGAATCGGATCCCGTTCACCTCGATCGGTTCTCCGGCGAGCACGTGCCAACCGTGGGCGCGCTGCTGATCGGCGGTCTCGCTGGAATCGTGATTCCCGCCCGCGACGACGACGGGCCGGTCCCCGAAACTCTTGGCGAAGGCGTCGATGCAGAAACCTTCCACCGAGGTGCCCCCGATGACGTCGTCGCCGAGGTTGAGGATCATGTCGGCCTCGACCGTATCGGCGATGAGCCCGCTGATCCGACCCATCCCGACGTTGCAGTGCAGGTCAGCGACGATGACCATCGTCACCGGGTCCACCTCCGCGTCCTGTTCCGATGCTGCCCCCTCGGTTTCGTCGCCGTCCTCCTCGGGGTGGTTCTGGAGGTCCTCGGCGGGAGGTTCTTCGGGCGCGACGGTGGGCATTGCGAGCGTGGGACCGGCCGGTTCGGTCACCGCGGAGTCCGATTCGAACTTCTCCGTGAGGTTCGCGGCGACGTCGTCGTAGAACTCGTCGTTCTTATTGATCTCGTCGACGACGACCTGCCCGTAATGGTCGATCAACGCCCCTAGCCGCCCGGTGATCCGCGCATTCTCCAGCGGGGTTCCAGCGAGGACGGAGGAGACCGAGCCCGCACCGGCCGAGCCGTGGGTCTGGGGAACCACGGGTAGGAGCACTCCGACGACGACGAGGGTGAGCGCCACCGCGGGAACGCCGGGCCGCCGCCACGCGGAGGCGGCCGCAGCTCTGAGCACGCCGTGGGCGGAGAGTCGGCCCAGGAGCACGAGCGTGAGCAGGATCGACCACGCGAGGATCGTCCGGGAGACCGCGTCCATGACGAGCCCGTGGGTGGCGGCGCTGATCGCTTCGGCCGGGCTGGCGAAGAATTGGGTATAACTGGCCAGGTCCGCCGTGAGTGCGGCGACCGCTTGATCCGGGCCCGCCGAGATGGTCGTGCCCTCCATCGTGAGCTCGTCGGGGATCTGCCCCACCCGCACGTCGACCCCGAGGTGCAGCGGCAGGGGCGAGTCGATGATGAGCGAGCCCAGGGGACCCATGTTGAACGTGATCTCGTTGTTCAAGGTGGTCTCGTACTCGGCGACATGGGGCCCCACCGACCCGGTGTACGTCGCGGTCATGAGCCCGAACACGGCAGCGATGATCCCGGTGAGGAACCAGGTGATGCTTGCGCGCACGATTCGCCGCGTGCGAGGGGCTAGGCCGTGCCAGCCTTCGCTTGGTTCACTCATCGATAGGTCATGAGGTCAACCTCACCCTTCTTCAGCAGGTCACGCACGGGAGGGTACTCGCGGGAGGTGCCCTCGTCGTCGTCCTTATCTTGTTCTTTCTTCGTGATCGACATGGCCCAGTTCATGTCATCTCCGAACTCCTCGCCCAGCGCGGCTCGGCGTTCGTCCGCGTCATCGTTCACGGAGATCGCGAGCGCGACCTCCCCGGTGGAGTAGGCGAGCGAGTCCGGGTGGGCGATCTTCGTGTCCTCACCGAGGTCGAGGACGAGGAGTTTCTGGGGAAGTTTTTCCTCCCGGACGAGGTGGCGCAGGTAGACGGTGACATCGTTGAGTTCGCCGGCATCGACGGACTCACGGGATCCGAGCTCCAGGCGGATCCCCACGCCTGGGCGCTCGAGGAGGTTCTCGTATTTTCGAACAGTTTCTAACAGGTTCCCGCTCCCGCCGATCCCCAGGAGGAGGTACTGATCGGCCTCGTCGGCCTCGTTCGCCCAGTAGGCCAGGTCGCTGGCGGAATTACCATCCACGGGTACATCCACCCCGGCAACGCTCGTCGCGCCACCAGCGAGCGAGGCGTCTGCCGCACGTTTCTTCGCCCGACCCAGCACGTCTCCGGCATTGTTGATCTTCTTTTCCTGAAGGGCCGTCTTCGCGTCAATCGTGACGAGCCGGACTTCCTGGTCATTCGTTCGGAAGATGCGCTGAGAACCGCTGGGCAACAGCTGCCCGGCCTGCATGGAGGAGACGAGGCGTTCAAAGGGCTGGGCACCGGCGAACGCGTCACCGAGCCCGACGACCGGGCGGGAGGGATGGACCGCGAGCTCGTCCACGATCCCTGTGACGCTCGCGGGATCGTCGCTGGCGAAGACGTCCGCACCCGCCGCGCGGGCGGTCGCCACCCCCGCGAGGAGGCTGACGTCGGTACCGGCGAGTACCGTCGCCCGTTCGATTCGTTCCGACGGGAGCGTATTTGGCATGGAACCATACGACTCAGGGGGCGTACCCAGCTCCCCTACCGCGTACACCTCTCCGAACTCGAGTCCCGCGAGCCCTTCCACCGCTTCCTCCGCCGGTGGGGCGGCAACCTCAGCGAACTGTTCGCCGAGCAACTCCTCGACGTCACCTTCGTCATCCGGCACGGGGCTGACGACGAGGGAAGTGGTATCGAGCTGATGCAGGCTCACTTCCCCGACGGTGAGGACGGCGCGGGTGCCCAGCCGCAGGAGTTCGGTGTTCAAGCTCCCCGGCTGGGCGCTGGTATCGGTTTGTTCGGTCACGTCCTGCCCCGACGTGTTCTGCCCCGGCGGCGACGTGAGGAGCAGCGGGGTGCCCAACGAGACGGCGAACGAACTCGCGCGGCTGATCGCGGCGGCCTCGGTCGAACTCGCGAGCACGACCACCTGCGCGGATTCGAAGAAGAGCTGTGAGGCGCGCAACGCGATCTCTGCAGGATTTCCGGGCTCGAACGCCGTTACCGGTTCCTCGGGAAGCATCGCCTGCGCGATCTTGCGCGGCTCCACCACGGGCCCTTCAGTGGGCTCGAGAACCACCCCTCCCGAACATCCCGCGAGGGCAACGGCCGCGAGGAGCGAGGTGAGCACTCGGAGCCACCCGCGCGCCCCGTGCCGCGTGAGGTGGCCGTCGGTCTGCATGCCTCCAGGGTATCTGCTCACCTTGCGCGGGTCAGGGCCACTCCCCCGGTTCCTGCGCTCATCCTCTACTCGTCCTCCACATCTTCGCGCCCCTGCGGCGCTTGGGCACCTGGTCCAGGTGTGCCGCGGTCTCGCCCGCCCGGCGTGTCGCGCCCACGAGCGGGTTCCACCTCGGAGTCCTGCTGCTGCGGCGCGGCCAGCCGTCGTTCGGCAGTGCGTTGGCGCCCCCGAACCCGGAACGCGTATACGCCGAGGAGGAGGATGAGGGAGATGAGGGCCCCGACGAGGGTCGCGGCGAGAACTCCCGGGGCGGACTCGCGCCACAGCTGGCGGGCCTCCCGCAGCGGCTCGCTCACCCCCATGGCGATGAACACGGTGAGGCTGAGCACGACGATGCTCAGGCCCGCGACGCCGCTGAGGACGGGGCGGACGTACTGCGCGATGCCGTCGTGCTCGGTTTCGCGGTGGTGACGTCCGAACTGCCAGGCTCCACCGGCTGCGGCGATGCCGATGGTTGTGGGGATGAACCCGAGGAGCAGTCCCGTCACCCAACTGTTGGAGGCCCCGACCCAGATGTTCACCAGCCGTGCCCACCACAGCGGCAGCAGATAGTAGGCGATGAGCGCGAACGCGGCGGTGGTGAGCACGAGAATCACCCAGAGCGTCCCCTTGCGCATCCACAGCGGAACCGCGGCGGGTTCTTGTGGGCGCGTGGGGGGCTTGTCCGAGGGCATGCCCCTGAGCATAACGCGGTTTCTATTCGCGTTCGATGCGATTGCGCAACTGGGCAAGTTCGGCCAGGAGCACTCCGGGCACCCGGTCGAAGCCGGCGAAGAAGTCGGCAATGAGGTCGGTTTCCATGAGCCAGGACTTCCGGTCCACCGTCATGAGTTCAGCGAAGGTCTCCGGGTCCAGGTCCACCCCCGATAGGTCGAGATCCTCGCGGCGCGGGTGGGCCCCGAGCGCAGAGTTGCGGGCGCCGGCATCGCCGTCGACGCGGCGGAGCACCCAGTCGATCACTCGCGAGTTCTCCCCGAATCCGGGCCAGAGGAAATCGCCGTCGGAGTTGCGGCGGAACCAGTTGACGGAGAACACCTTCGGAACCCCCTCACCGACCTGGGTGCCGACCTCGAGCCAATGCCCCCAGTAGTCGGCCATGTTGTAGCCGCAGAACGGCAGCATCGCGAACGG
>CAMXUZ010000280.1 GCA_947251855.1 uncultured Ruaniaceae bacterium | reverse complement strand
AGATGGCGGATTCAGCACAATCTGGCAAACCCGCAGCAAGTGAGGGCAGTATGCCCTCAAAGGCAAACGACGTTAACGTGCGTTTCGTCGCGGGTTACGCCCTTAGCTAATGCGAGGAACGCGGAGTTTTCAACTTCGGTGAGGTCACCCACACCTCGACAACGGCTCAGCAGCACCGGAATATCCGCCGATCGACGCACGTTGAGGAAGGCGCAAGAGTTGAGTAGCGGGGACGGGATCCGCGAGCCAACCGCATTACGCAGGAAACCTTAAGCTTCTGCGACTACGATGTCCTCGGTACCAAAATCAAGGAGTAACTCGTAATGGCGAACCCTTACTTCACGTCGAACCCCCAGTTCGGTCGCTCCGGCGGCGGAGTGCAACTGGGTGAATCCTCGTATGCAAGTCAGCAGGTCGGCGTCGACCAATTCAATCAGGTTGAACAGTCCTACTATGGCCCCTCAGCCACCAGTGCGCAGACGGGGCGGATGACGCTCGACGACGTCATCATGAAGTCCGCGCTCACGATCGGGACGGTCGTGCTCGTCGCCATCGGCGCCTGGATGCTCGTGCCTCCCGCGGTGTTCATGCCGGTGATGCTCACAGGCCTGCTCGTGGGCTTCGTACTTGGCTTAGTCAACGCCTTCAAGAAGGTGCCGAGCCCCGGCCTCATCCTCGGTTACGCCATTGCTGAAGGCGTGTTCCTCGGAACCATCTCCAAGGTGTTCGGGATGGTCTACTCCGGGGCCGTGATGCAAGCCATCGTCGCGACATTCGTGACGTTCACGGTGTGCCTCGCGCTGTATAAATCGCGCCTGGTGAAGGTGAATGCCCGATTCACCCGGATCGTTGTGCTCGCAACCATCGCGTATGCGGTGTTCTGCCTGGTCAACCTCGCGGTGATGTTCTTCGCGCCCGGGGCGTTCGGGGAGTTCGGGCTGCGCAGCGGCCTGCTCGGGATCGGCATCGGGCTCGTCGCGGTCGTGCTTGCGTCGATGAACCTCATGCTCGACTTCGAGTTCATCAGCCAAGGGGTGCGCAACGGTGTCGACCGGCGGTACGCCTGGTCGGCGGCGTTCGGTCTGACGGTCACGCTCGTGTGGCTCTACATCGAGTTCCTGCGCCTCGCCGCGATCTTCGCCGGCCGAGACTGATCGGCAGATTTCCCGATGCTGCCGAACGCAGAATAATATGACCCCGGGTGGCCCTGACTCATTAGAGTAGGGGCCACCCGCATTTTTACGGATTGAGGAACAATGAGCCAACCACTGCCCACAGCAACCGGCACCTTCGGAGACAAACCGGAACTGTCATTCCCGGACGCGGCCGCACCGGCCGACCTCGTCGTCGAGGTGCTTGAGCGCGGTGAGGGGGCAATCGTTGAAGCCGGGCAAACGATCGAGGTGAACTACCTCGGGCAGGTCTGGAACGGCAGCATCTTCGATAACTCCTACGATCGCGGGGCGACGATCGAATTCCCCATCGGCGTGGGCGTAGTGATCGCAGGATGGGATTCGGGCCTCGTCGGGCAGCAGATCGGTTCGCGCCTGCTCATCAGCATCCCCCCGCACGAAGGGTACGGGCCTAACGGTGTGCCGCAGGCGGGCATCGGCGGCGACGACGTACTCGTGTTCGTCGTCGACATCGTCGGCGCGAAGTAGCGCCAGAAGGCCCCGCTCGCTCCGGGCGCGGTTACTCCTGGGGCCGGGCGATCGAGGTCTGGCTGGGAACCTCGTCCTGGGCGAGGATGCCCACGGGGCAGCTCATCCCGTTGAATCCGTGGTTGCAGTAACCCCACGGGTTCTTGTGCAGGTATTGCTGGTGTAGCTCTTCTGCAAAGTAGAAGGGCCCCGCGTCGGTGGCCGGGCGCAGCTCGGTCGTGATCTCCGGGTAGCCGTGTTCGCGCACCACCTCGTTGTAGGCCTCCCGGCTGGCACGCACAAGTTCTTCGTCTCCCTGATCGTGCCAGTAGATCGCGGAGCGGTACTGAGATCCGCGGTCATTGCCCTGCCGGTAGCCCTGGGTGGGATCGTGATTCTCCCAGAAGGCCCGGAGCAGGGTCTCCAGGTCGACCCTGGCGGGGTCGTAAACGATCTGAACAACTTCGGCGTGACCGGCGTGACCGGTGCACACCTCCTCGTACGTCGCATACGGGGTGTAACCGCCCTGATATCCCGCGGCCGTTGCGATGACGCCCGGGGTCTGCCAGAAGATCCGCTCCGCGCCCCAGAAGCATCCCATGCCCACGGTAAGGAGCCGGGATCCCTCGGGCCAGGGCCCCATCATCGGGGTACCGAGGACGGCGTGGGTGGCGGGCACCGAGTAGGTGTAGTCACGGTGACCGGGCAGGGCATTTTCGGGGTGAACGAGTTGCATCATGTCTCCTCAACGCAGCCAGGGGCCGGAAAATTCCGGCAACACCAACTTAACCCCACCGCGCCTCCGGCTCGGAATCGCGGGCTTGCCGCCCCGGTCGGCGCTCAACAAGATCGAGTCTGAGGTTGACGGACGTGAACCAGACGGGCCAGCACCGCCGCGGCGGCGGTGACGACGGTTATCCACCACCTTCGCGTCCCAGGTGCTCCTCATGGAAGATCGTCAGCAGAGCGACAGTTCGACGCCAGCGTAATGCTCGAGCCTCGGGGCCCAAGAATGCGCGGAAACACCGTCGCGACTCGATTGAGCACTAACTCGCCGGCGGCAAATTATCATTGGGCTCATGGCTGACACGGAAAACTCAGGCGACCTTCCACCCGAAGAGTCGGCTGAGTCGACTCGTCCGGACTCTGATACTGAGGGGCAGTTGCAAGGAAGCGCTGGCGGCGGCGCCGACCGGTTCGACGAAGACGAACAATGGTCGGGTCCGGAGATCCCGGCAGAATCGATGCTCACGGATGTCTCCCTGCAGATGACTCCGGGGGAAACGGCGATTCCGTTCGCCGTGCGGGCAGGGGCGGGATGGGCATGGCGCTTCATCGCAATCGTCGCCGCGAGTGCGATCTTCCTGTGGCTCCTCGTGCAGATCAAGACCGTCGTCATCCCGGTCTTCGTGGCCGGCCTCGTGACCGCGCTCCTCGCGCCGATGACGAACTTCTTTTCGGAGAAACTCAAATTTCCCCGCAGTCTCGCCGCCACGGTGAGCCTGCTCATGGCGCTCGGTGCCGTCACGGGGCTGGTGTTCATCGTCAGCGCCACCATCACCGACGACGTGCGCCAGCTCGGGGAGAAGGCCGTCCAGGGATTCAACGAGGTGGTTGCGTGGCTGAGCTCTGGGCCGCTCAACCTCGAAGAAAGCGCGATCCAGGAGTACATCGACAAACTGCAACAGCAGGTCAGTCAGAACATGGATAGGATCCTCAGCGGGGCGATGTCGGTCACCTCCTCCGTCGGGCACGTGTTCGCCGGGGCCCTCATCGCGCTGTTCTGCCTGTTCTTCTTCCTCAAGGATGGCCGGGAGATCTGGACCTGGGTCGTGCGGTTGTTTCCCGCTCGGGCACGGGAGCGTGTGGACGGTGCGGGGCTGCGTTCCTGGCTCTCCCTCGGAGCGTACACGCGCACCCAGATCATGGTCGCACTCGTCGACGGTATCGGGATCGGCCTCGGCGCTCTGTTGCTCGGGGTTCCCCTCGCGATCCCGATCGGAGTGCTGGTTTTCCTCGGCTCGTTCATCCCCATCGTCGGGGCGACCGTCACGGGAGCCGTTGCGGTAGCCGTGGCGCTCGTGGATTCCGGGCTCGGCACGGCGGTCGCGATGCTCGTTGTCGTGCTCCTGGTGCAGCAACTCGAATCGAACCTCCTGCAGCCGATGCTCATGAGTAAGGCCCTGAGCCTGCACCCGGTCGGCGTGCTTCTCGCCGTCGCGGCCGGAACAATCGTCGCGGGGATCGTCGGGGCGCTGTTCGCGGTGCCGATCCTCGCGATCGTCAACACCGCGCTGCAGTACCTCAACGGACACGACCCAGCCCCACCGTCCCGGCGGAAGATCCTTATCGAGACCACCCGGCGCTGGCGCCGGGCGTGATGCGGGTAGGGGAGAGGAACCCCGGACGGGGCACAGGCGCGAGCCGACCCGAGCGATCCGAACGAGAGCCACAGCCTCGTCTAGGCTGGAGGTACGACGATGTGCCAAGGAGGAACACCAGTGCCGTTTACCCTCGAAGAATTACGCGAATGCGCGGCCGAACTCGAAAATGTTGCCCCGCGCACGCCGATCGAATACTCCGGCGCGCTGAGCAACCTCGCGGGCGTACCGGTGTACTTGAAATGCGAGAACCTCCAACAAGGCGGCTCGTTCAAGATCCGGGGGGCATACGCCCGCATGCTCAACCTTTCAGATGCGGAGAAAGAAGCTGGGGTGCTTGCCGCAAGCGCGGGTAACCACGCGCAAGGGGTGGCGCTCGCCGCCCGGCACCTAGGGATCGAGGCGACGGTGTACATGCCCGCCTCTGCGGCGATCCCCAAAGTGATGGCGACCCGGAGCTACGGGGCGAAAACCATCCTCACCGGAGCGACGATCGATGACGCCCTCGAGGAGGCGGTGAAAGACTCGGAGCGCACCGGGCGCACGATCATCCACCCCTTCGACCACGCCGATATCGTCCGCGGGCAGGGCACGCTCGGGTTAGAGATCGCCGAGCAAGTACCCGAGGTGAAGACGGTGCTCGTCCCTACGGGCGGAGGCGGACTGCTCGCCGGAGTTTCCCACGCCGTCCGCTTGGCGCTCGGGCAGGGCGTCGACGTCGTCGGTGTACAAGCGCGCGGGGCAGCCGCTTACCCCGAGAGCCTCTCGCGGGGAACGCCGGTCCCGCTGTCGACGATGACGACGATGGCCGACGGTATCGCCGTCGGCCGGCCCGGGGATGTGCCCCTCGAGGTCGTTCGCCGTGAAGTGCGCCGCATCGACCTCGTCAGCGAGGAGGAGATGTCGCAGGCGTTGCTGCTCCTGGCCGAGCGGGCGAAACTCGTCGTCGAACCGTCCGGGGCGGTGGGGGTGGCTGCGGCGATCGCGGGGGCCGGGACGTGGCAGGAAGGCCCGCTCGTGATCGTGCTCACCGGCGGGAACATCGATCCCCTCGTGCTCATGCGGGTGCTGCGTCACGGCATGACGAGCGCCGGGCGCTTCCTCACCGTCCGTGTGCGCGTGCCGGACCGGCC
>CAMXUZ010000279.1 GCA_947251855.1 uncultured Ruaniaceae bacterium | reverse complement strand
GACAGCCGGCCCGCCGTTGACCTGGTATCTCTCGCGACGGCCGAAGAGGTCCTGCTCACCCCGCCCGCCCACCACGACACGGTCGGCCCCGACGGGCTGCGCGTGCTCATCGACGAACTGCGAAACGTCAACCCGCAGGTCCGGCTCCACGTCCGGGTGGGAGCCGACCTCACCAGTGGGATCATCGGTCTTGAAGCGATCCATGCCGGGGCGGACGTGATCGACCTCGTCGACGGCGAGTACGAGTGGGTGTTCGGCCTCATCTCCCTCGCACAGCACTTCGCCCCCGAAGGCGCCCACGTCGCCGTCGCGACCCCGCTGAGCAGCGCCGCGGAGATCTTCATCGCCGCTGCCCTCGGCGCGAAGGAATACCGGCTTTCCCCCGCGGCGCACGCGGAGCAGGTGGCCGAGGACCTTCGCGAACTCCTTGCCCGGGCCGGAGTCCGCCACCTGGCCGATGCGATCGGTCGGAGCGACCTGCTCGATTGGTCCGTGGCCGTGGAGCAGTGGGGCAACGCGGGGGTCGACCTCACCGCGATCCGTCGCAGCTCCCGGGAACTTTCCGCGCCGCCGGCCGCCGAGGACTCCCTGGATGCCACCCTCATCGGGCTGGCGAACGACGCGCTCGAGGAGGCCACGCCGGTACGGATCAACGCCTTCGTATCGAACACCGACGTCTCCGTGGGGGCCCGCACGGCCGGGGAGATTGCCCGCAAATACGGGGCCGCAGGGCTCGCCGAGGATACGATCCGCGTGACCCTCACCGGTTCGAGCGGAGCCGCCCTCGGGGCATACGGCGCCCCCGGCATGACGATTATCGTGCAAGGCGAAGCAGGTGACTTCGTCGGTAAGGGCCTCAGCGGCGGGAAGATCATCGTCCGGCCAGAAGTGACGGCCGGGTTCTCCTCCCAGGAGAACGTCATCGCCGGCAGCGCCATCGGATACGGCGCAGAAGACGGCGGGATCTACCTCGCCGGCGAGGTCGGTGAACGCGTCGGGGCACACAACTGGGGGGCAACCGTTGTGTGCGAAGGCGCGGGGGACGCCGCCGGCTACCGGATGCACGCGGGCACCCTCGTCATCCTTGGCGACGTGGGAGTGAACCTCGGCGCGGGTATGGAAGGCGGCGTCATCTACGCCCTGGATCTCCTTCCCGAGAGCCTTCACCGCCCCGCGGGGAACGCCGAAGAGCTCGAGGTGGGGGAGCTCGGCGATCTCGACGAACGAGTCCTCACCGCGATCCTCGCCGAACACGCCGAGGTCACCAAATCGCGGGTAGCGACGATGCTCCTGGCCGACCCCGACCAACTTCTCGCCCGGTTCACGCGGGTCCACCGGCCGGGATACGCCCCTCAACACAACGGTTCACGCGGAGCGGCGGAAAACGCGTGGAACCGAGTTCTGAACGCAACGCAAACCCCTTAAGAGAAAAGGCATAGGCTATACCCATGCGAAGAGCCAAAATTGTAGCGACTATCGGGCCAGCCACGGAATCTTCAGAGCAGATCCGTGCGCTCATCGATGCCGGGATGAACGTCGCCCGGATCAATCGAAGCCACGGCGATGAAGAGACCCACACGAAAGTTTTCCACCGCGTGCGCGAGGCGGCGGAGGAATCCGGGAAAGCGGTGGCCATCCTCGTCGATCTACAGGGCCCGAAGATCCGGCTCGGTCGGTTCATCGAAGACCAACACGAGCTTGCTGAAGGGGACATCCTCACCATCACCACCGACGACGTTCCCGGAACCAAGGAACGCGTCTCGACGACGTTCAAGGGCCTCCCCGAGGATGTTTCCGTAGGCGACATCATTCTCATCGACGACGGGCGGGTGTCGGTCAAGGTCCTCGACGTCACCGACACCGACGTGAAGACGGAAGTCGTCATTCCCGGGCCCGTATCGAACAACAAGGGCCTCAACCTCCCCGGCGTCGCCGTCAACGTCCCCGCCCTGAGCGAGAAGGACGCCGACGACCTGCGCTGGGGGCTGAAGATGGGCGCGGATTACATCGCGCTGTCCTTCGTACGCTCTGCCCGTGATTACGAGGACGTCGCGAAGATCATGGACGAAGAAGACATCCACGTCCCCGTGATCGCGAAGGTGGAAAAGCCCCAAGCGGTCGACAACCTCCAGGAGATCGTCGAATCCTTCGACGGTGTCATGGTCGCCCGCGGGGACCTCGGGGTGGAACTTCCCCTCGAAGAGGTTCCCCTCGTGCAGAAGCGCGCCGTGGAACTGTGCCAGCAGAACGCCAAACCCGTCATCGTCGCCACCCAGGTGCTGGAATCGATGATCTCCAGCCCTCGACCCACCCGGGCGGAAGCATCGGACTGCGCGAACGCCGTGCTCGACGGCGCCGACGCGGTGATGCTGTCGGGGGAGACGAGCGTGGGTGCCTACCCGATCGAATCGGTACAAACGATGGCGCGGATCATTGAACGGACGGAAGAAGGGGGGATGGAACGTATTGCTCGGGCCGCGACCGATCCCCACACCCAGGGCGGGGTGATCTCCAAGGCCGCCACCGAGGTAGCGACGGTGCTCGGTGCCCGCTATCTCGCGACCTTCACCAAGTCCGGCGATACCGCTCGGCGGATGGCGCGCCTGCGCAGCGAAACCCCCCTGCTCGTGTTCACCCCGGTGGAGAAGGTGCGCAACCAGCTCGCGCTCACGTGGGGCGTGGTGACGTACAAGGTCGACGAGGTGCACACGACCGAGGACATGGTCGAACTGCTCGACCAGAAACTCCTCGACACCGGTGCTGCGCAGAAGGGTGACGCCGTCGTCGTCATCTCCGGGGCTCCCCTCGGAGTGCCGGGCACGACGAACGCGTTGCAGATCCGTGAAGTGGGTGGCCCGACAACGCCGGCCACCCCCGCCTCGTTCCGGAGCCTCGACCTCTAGGAAGGCCGCACACCTCGCCCTGTTACCCCGGCCGAACCGGCGCGCGGGTAGCAGGGCGAACGTGTTTCTACCGATGAGCTGTTCAATTCACTTGCGATGGCGTTCACCGATGGCAGCCCCTCGGTAGCGGTGGGCCGCCCGCCCCCCGTTCGTCAGGAAGGTCCTACCCGGCGACGACCGTTGCCGTCTGCGCCTCAGTTGGGAGAGTTGACCTCTAAGAAGGCATACACCTCACGCTCGTCCACCCCGGGGAACGTGCCGCGGGGGAGCGGGGCGAGGACCTGGGTGTGCATCACCGCGCTCGGCCACGCGTGGCTCTGCCATTTGGAGGCGAGATGCTGATCGGGTTTCCGGCAGCACGTCTCGTCCGGGCAGGTCGAGGCCGCCCGGCGAGTCGTCTCCCGGCCGCGGAACCACTTCGCCTCGTCGAAGGGCACGCCGATCGTGATGGAGAATTCACCCTGGGTCCCGGTGCCCGTCTGGGTGGAACACCAGAACGTTCCTGCACTGGTATCCGTGTACTGGTGGAACTCCGTGGTACGAGCACGCCGCTCGAAGGCCGCCCGCGCCGACCACCGCCGACACACGTACTGCCCCTCGACGGCGCCGAGCGCATCCGTGGGTAGGGGAACCCCGTCGTTCTCGTAGCCCTTATACAGGGCACCGTCGTCTTCCACGCGCAGGAAGTGCAGCGGGATGCCGAGTTCAACGGTGGCGAGGTTCGTGAACCGCAGCGCCGCCGCCTCGTGGGTGACGCCGAACGTGTCCCGGAAATCCTCGATCGCAATATCTCGAGTTTTTTTCCGCTCCGCCAGGTGCGCCAGCGCCGCAGAACGCGGGATCAGGCACGTCGCGGCGAAGTAGGTGATCTCCAACCGCTGCCGAAGGAAGTCCGCATAGGAGGTCGGCTCGGTGTGGCCGAGAATTCTGTGCCCAATTGCTTGCAGGGCGAGCGAACGCAGACCGTGCCCGCCGGGAATAGAGGCCGGGGGAAGATAGATCCGTCCGTTCGCCAGATCGGTCACTGTCCGGGTGGAATGCGGCAGGTCGGGGGAGTGGACGATCTCGAACCCGACGTGGCGAACCATCTCCGCCACGGTCGAGTGCGTCAATGCTCCCGAGGTGTAACCGCCCGCGCGCGCCGCTTCTTCACCAAGCTCTTCGATCTCGGGTAGATAGTTATCGCGTTCCCGCATGAGCATTCGCAGCGCGGTGTTCGCCCGGCGCGCCTCTTGCGGGGTGGTCGCACTTTCGCGGGCTTTGCGAATCACCTCCCGGTGCAGTGCCACGAGGGATTCCAGCACCTCGATCGGGGTGCTGCGATTGGGCCGCACGGGCGCGACCCCCAGCGATCGATAGTGCGGGGAACGCTGCGCACGCTGCAATTCGATCTCGAGCTCGGCGCGCCGGTCCGGCGGTGGCTCAGCGGTGAGGAGGATCCCCACGTCAACGTCGAGCACCTCAGCGAGGTCTTTGAGAAGCGCAAGCCGCGGCTCCCGGTGCCCGTTCTCAATGAGGGAGAGGTGGCTGGGCGTCGTGCCTGCCCGCTCCGCGAGCTCGCGCAGGGTGAGCCCGGCTTGGGTGCGAAAGTGGCGCACTCGCCGTCCGAGAGTAAGCGACGGGGAGTCCTCGGGGAGCTCTTCAGCGGACTCCGGGATAGGAAGAACAGGCTTCATAGCTTCACCCTAGGATAAAAACGCGTGAAGTTTCGTCCGTCAAGGTGCTTCTGCGCGCGAAGCGCGCGTAGAAAATGTTAATACGAACGAAAAATTGGTTTCCGGAAAGGACACCGCGCTGATGAACACGGTCGCGCACGTTGCCCCACGTGTCACAGGTACCCCGACTACCGACCCCGTTCTGGCGGAGTGGGTCGAGGATATCGCCACCCTCACAGAACCGGACCGCATCCATTGGTGCAGCGGTTCGCAGGAAGAAAACGATGCGCTGCTCGAGGCAATGGTCGACCGCGGCACTCTCATTGCGCTCAATCCCGAACTTCGCCCGAACTCCTATCTCGCACGCTCCGAACCCTCCGACGTCGCCCGCGTCGAAGCAGCGACGTTCATCTGCTCGGAGGAACCGGAGGACGCCGGTCCGACGAATAATTGGCGGGACCCCGAGGAAATGCGGGAAACCCTGACCGACGTCTTCGACGGCGCGATGCGGGGCCGCACGATGTACGTCGTCCCATTCTCGATGGGCCCGGTCGGCGGGGAGCTCTCCCACCTCGGCGTGGAACTCACCGACTCCCCGTACGTCGTGGCGAGCATGCGGATCATGACCCGGATGGGCAGCGGGGCGCTCGCGCAGATCGAGGCGGGCAAGCCGTGGGTTCCCGCCGTGCACTCGGTGGGCTATCCATTGCGGAGCGCCGATGGTGAGGAGCGCGAGGACGTCGCCTGGCCCTGCAACGACACCAAATACATCGTCCACTTTCCCGACTCCCGGGAAATCTGGTCCTACGGATCGGGTTACGGCGGGAATGCGCTGCTCGGTAAGAAGTGCTTCGCCCTGCGGATCGCCTCGGTCATCGCCCGCGATGAGGGCTGGCTCGCCGAGCATATGCTCCTCATCGAAGCGACCAATGAGGCGGGGAGGAAGTACCACCTCGCTGCCGCATTCCCGTCTGCCTGCGGGAAGACCAACCTCGCCATGCTCCAACCCTCGATCCCAGGATGGACGGTGCGCACCCTCGGCGATGACATCGCGTGGATCTACCCGCGCGAGGGGCGCCTACGCGCGATGAACCCCGAGGCGGGATTCTTCGGCGTGGCCCCGGGAACCGGGCAGGAAACCAACCCCACCGCGATCGCGGCGCTCGAGCGAAACGTCATCTTCACCAACGTTGCCCTCACCGACGACGGCGACGTGTGGTGGGAGGGACTGACGAAGGAAGCTCCCGACCACCTCATCGGCTGGCAAGGCCGCGACTGGAGCCCGGACCCCGGCCGCCCCGCGGCGCACCCGAACTCCCGCTTCACCGTGCGGGCCGACCAGGCGCCGTCGATCGCCCCGACCTGGGACGACCCGGAAGGGGTGGAACTCGACGCGATCCTGTTCGGGGGCCGGCGGGCAACGAACGTGCCACTCGTGACCGAAAGCCGCTCGTGGGCGCACGGGGTCTTCCTCGGAGCGACGATCGCCTCGGAACAAACGGCCCCCGCCGAGGGGGCGGTGGGCCAGTTGCGCCGGGATCCGTTCGCGATGCTGCCGTTCTGCGGCTACAACATGGCCGACTACTGGGGGCATT
>CAMXUZ010000278.1 GCA_947251855.1 uncultured Ruaniaceae bacterium | reverse complement strand
ACGCCGTTGATGAGCCCGGCGGCGGCCCCGACGGCCACGGCGGTGAACACCATGACGATCCAGTGCAGATCCGCGGCCATCGACTGAGTGGCGAGGGTCGTCGCCCAGACGGTTGCGAGGCCGAGCACCGATCCGACCGAGAGGTCGATGCCGCCGGCGGTGATCACGAACGTTGCCCCGATGCTCACCACGCCGATGACGGCGGCACCCCGCACGATCGTCAACACGTTGTTCGCATCGAGGAATCGGTCACCCGACGTGATCGCGCCGACGATGCAGATGAGCAGCAACGCCACGACCAGGCCGAGGTTGCGCCCGAGCCCTCCCCCGCCGCCGAGGCTGGAGAGGATATTGCGTTTCTTCGACGGCTCCGGTGGTGCGAGGTCGCGGCTCGGCTCCGGTGGGGAGTCGGCCGAGACCGGTCCGGCGGCGCTGCCTGCCGGTACGTGGTCACTCATCAGAGGTTCCTTCCATCACTAGGTCGAGCACACCGTGCTCATTGATCTGATCCGCCGGCCCTTGGTGGACCACTGCGCCATCGGCGACGACGAGTACCTGGTCGGCGAGGCCGAGCACTTCCTCGATCTCACTCGAGACGACGACCACCGCCGTCCCTCTCCGTGCGAGTGCTCGGATCAATCCATAGATCTCCGCGCGCGCGCCGACGTCGACTCCGCGTGTCGGTTCATCCAGCAGGAGAACATCGCAACCGTGGACCAGCCAGCGGGCAAGCATCGCCTTTTGTTGGTTTCCCCCCGAGAGGGTTCTGATCGCGCGGTTGGGGTCCGGCGGGGAGAGTTGGAGCGCCTGGATCTGCTCGCGGGCCGCCTTTTTCTCGGCCCGTTCATCGAGTACTCCCCAATGCGCGAATCGACCAAAGGTCGACAGGGTGATGTTCCGGTAAACAGGCTCATCGAGGAGCAATCCCTGACTCTTGCGCTCTTCTGGGGCGAGCCCGATGCCACGGGCGACGGCGCTGCCGACGTCGCCCGGGCGCACCTTGCGTCCCTTGACCGTCACCGAGCCTCTGGTGGACTTGCGTGCGCCGTATAGGGTTTCGAGTATTTCCGATCGGCCTGCGCCGACGAGGCCGGCTAGTCCGACGACTTCTCCGGCGCGCACTGAGAAGTTCACGTCGTCGAAGATTCCCTCCAACGCAAGGTCCTTCACCTCGAGTACCACGTCCCCCGGCGTTTCGACGGGCGCGCCACCAAAATCGCTCTCCACGTGGCGCCCGGTCATCATCTGGATGAGTTCAGCCGTTGGGGTTTCCGAGACCTCGAGGCCCGCAGCGATCGTCTTACCGTCTTTCAGCACGGTGATCCTGTCACCGATCGCGCGAATCTCTTCGAGCCGGTGAGAGATATAGATAACGGCCACGCCGCTGGCGGTGAGGGACTCGACCACTCGGAACAGGTTGCGCACCTCTTCCGGATCCAGGACCGCGGAGGGCTCGTCCATGACGATGACCTTCGCGTCGTGCGAGAGTGCCCGGGCCATCGAGACGATCTGTTTGCCGGCTGCGGATAGGCGCCCGACGTCCCGGCCAGGCGGGATCTCTGGATGACCGAGGCGCCGGAGTAGTTCCTTCGTCCGGGCATGCGCCTCAGCCCGGCGCAGCACACCGCCACGGGAGAGCTCGTGCCCGAGATAGATGTTTTCAGCGACCGAGAGACCGTCGACGACGTCGAGTTCCTGGTACATCGTCGCGATGCCGAGCTCGATCGCCTTCGTCGGGGAGTCGATCGTGACTACTTCGTCGTTCCAGCGAATCTCGCCGGAATCGGGCAGGTGTGCGCCCGCGAGAACTTTGATGAGTGTGGATTTCCCCGCCCCGTTCTGCCCCAGGAGGCAATGGACCTCGGCGGGGCGTACGTCAAAGTGCACGCCGTCGAGGGCCTTCGCGCCCGGGAAGTGCTTCGTGAGTTCCGTGACACGTAATAACTGGGAGTTGGGGTCTGCTATGACCATAGCGCCATGTTAAACACCGCTTATGAGAGGTGTCAAACAAAAGTCGCTTAAAAGCCGCGCCGCTACCGAAACGTGACCAAAATAAGTCCTAGTGGTTTACTTATCACATGAATGAATCCTTACTGAAGTCCGTCCCTCCGGGATCGGCGCGGTCCCGAGAGTCGGACCCGCGCTCCGCCGGTGCTCTTTTCCAGTTCGTGCGCGACGGTTATCCGCGTACTCGCGCCGATATCATCACAGCGAGCGGGTTCGCCCGACCCACCGTGACAGCCAGAATCGATGAGCTGCAGAAGCACGGGTTGATCGTGCCGACGGGGGAAGCATCGTCCACCGGTGGACGGCCACCGGCAACGTTCTCCTTCAACCCCGGCGTACGGGTCCTCCTCGTGGCCGACTTGGGTGCGAGCCAAGGACGGCTCGCAGTCACCGATCTGGCTTCGCAGGTACTCAGCGAACGTTCGATCGAGATTTCGATCAGCAAGGGCCCTGAGCCGGTATTGGACACGGTGGCTGATGAGTTCCTCTCGATGCTCGAGGAGCACGGACGGCCGTTGGAGGACGTCATCGGGGTGGGCATCGGCCTACCCGGGCCCGTCGAGCACGACATCGGTCGCCCGATCAGCCCGCCGATCATGCCCGGATGGGACGGTTTCGACGTGCCAGGCTATCTCCAGCGCACTTTCCCGGCTCCGATCCTCGTTGACAACGATGTGAATATCATGGCGCTGGGCGAGCATCATTCGCATTGGCCGGACGTCGAGAACCTCATCTTCGTCAAGGTCGCCACCGGCATCGGCGCCGGCCTGATCATTGACGGCGAACTTCGCCGTGGGGAACAAGGCTCGGCCGGGGACCTCGGTCACATCGCCGTGCCCCGAGCAAGCGACGTCCCGTGCCTCTGCGGCAACCTCGGCTGTTTAGAAGCCCTCGCGAGCGGTCACGCCGTCGTCAACGCCCTGCGCGAGAAGGGGTACTCGATCGACCGCACCCAGCGGATTGTCGAACTCGTCCGTGCGGGCGACACGGTGGCGATGCAAACGGTTCGGGAAGCGGGCCGGGATATCGGCCAAGTAGTCGCGAGCGTCGTCAACCTTCTCAACCCATCGGTGATCGTCATCGGGGGCCAGGTGGCCGCTGTGGGGGAACATCTTCTCGCGGGCATTCGTGAGGTGGTCTACAGCCGGTCCCTCCCCCTCGCTACGCAGCACTTGCGGATCGTCGTCTCGAAGTCCGCCGGGCAGGCCGGGATCCTCGGGGCTTCCCAGATGGTCATCGAACAAGTTCTTTCCGCCCCCGCGATCGACCAGCTCCTCGCTTCACAGACCTGACCACGCAATTCGCCGTCGCAGCCATGCCTGAACCAGGCCTGCCGGCACCTGGGCTGTCAATGGCACCGATAGCAGTGCCAAGCCCCTCAACAGCGCGCGAAGCCCGTTCGATAGGGGCTCCCGGCGACGGCGGCCCACGTATTGACCCGTATTTTGGATGACGACGGGAGCCGGGGGTTCATCAGCGAAGATGACGTTCACGCTCTGTTGCTTCTTTCGCGTTCGTCATCATCAGTGTGACGACAGCAAAAGAATGAGCTCGTGACTCCTGCGAAGACAAGAATTCCCGCATGGACCTTCATCGGCACACGGATTGGCTCCTTATACCGCCGGTCGTGGTAGATCACGACTAGGGGCATGAATAATCGGAAAAGGCCCACGTGCTCATCGTTGCGCTCACCGCGGAGCCACACCGGGCGCTGGCCGCCGGGGAAATTCCCGCCCCACCTTCCCGGGGATCCCGACAGCTCATAGCTGGGCCCGATGCCCAGGATGCGGAGGCACCCACGTGCTGCTTGCCGGCATCTACCTCGGCGCAGGTCGTCACAAACGCACTGCTCAGACGGGCCCGCGGGCAAAGTGCATGACGTATCTGCCAGGCGTTGGCCCGCCCATTACGAACCGTGCACCGGTGGCTGCGCACCGTAACTCACGATCACACGCGCTGGCTGCGTGGTCACGGGCATTGATTGACGTGACGGACGACTCTCGGCGCAACAGCGGAATCCCTGCACCTGGGGCAACGGAAACCACCCTGGCGCTGGCCGTCCTTGCTCGTGCCGCCCAGAAGATGCGCCGACGAATCGTCCCGAGAAGGTTCTCGGACGCTCATCGGCTTTTCCCAAAAGCACCCGCTCCGGCCCGTTCCTGGGCATTTGGAAAAAAGAACAAGGCGCTCCTGAGGGCGTAGCCGTGCCTAAACACGATCGTCAGTATGACGACGGCGGCGCCACGGTGACGAAATCAGCCCGCGCCCATCGTCTTAACGAACGCAGAACTCATCGCCAAAATCAGGGACGGCTCACACGTACAGATATATTGCGCGGCCCCTCGCGGCCTCCGTCAATGCACCGCATTTCGCACTCCACCGCCATCGGCTTTGGTGAACTGTTAAGCGTTACAAAGTGATGTGGCCGGGTCTCCCTGGTGAGAGGGGACCCGCCCACGTCATTTGGGTGGTGTGGGGTTTAGCCCCGTCGACGACGGACTGTCAGGGCTGTGCTCACACCGGCCACCAGCAATACTGCGGCAAGTGCGGCATAGATCCCGATA
>CAMXUZ010000277.1 GCA_947251855.1 uncultured Ruaniaceae bacterium | reverse complement strand
TGAGCATTGAGCCAATCGGTGAGCATCCGGACCTGGGTGGATTTGCCCGCGCCGTCGCCGCCTTCGAATGTTATGAACACACTGCTCACCTTAGCGCCCGCGGGCGACAACGGTTCGCGCTGCCCACAGGTACTCCTATCCTGGGAAGGATCGGTATTGCGCGAAGGAGAGCACATGCAGGAGATCGTCACCACGCCGCTGGAGCCGGCGGGCCCAAACCCGCTCGCGGCCCCGACCCTGCGATGGGGGATCCTCGCGCCCGGCACCATTGCCGCGCTGTTCGCGCGGGACGTGACCGCCCATTCGCGCAGCACGATTACCGCCGTCGGCTCCCGCGATCGTGATCGCGCGCGTGCGTTCGCCGAACGGTTCGAGATACCGAGCGCGTACGGCTCCTACGCGGAACTGGTGGACGACGAGGCGGTGGATGTCGTCTACGTCGCCTCCCCGCATTCCCTGCACTACGAACATGCCCTCGCCGCTATTTCCGCAGGCAAGCATGTGCTCGTGGAGAAGGCCTTCACCCGCAACGCGTTCGAGGCCGAGGAAGTGTTCCGCGCCGCGCGGACGGCGGGGGTGTTCGTGATGGAAGCGATGTGGACACGGTTCCTACCACAGTTCTACACGCTGCGCGCGCTCCTCGCGCGGGGGACGATCGGCGAGATCGTCCACGTCTATGCCGCCCATGGTCAGGCGGTCGCGCACGTTCCGCGGCTCGCCCAACCCCAACTCGCCGGCGGGGCGCTGCTCGATCTGGGGGTGTACCCGGTCTCCTTCGTGCATCATCTCCTCGGCGCGCCCAGCGCGGTCACGGCAGCCGGGCATCTCAGCCCGGCGGGAGTGGACGAAACGGTCGGGATCACGATGACCTACCCGCGTGCGGTGGCGACGGTCGCGACAACCATGCTCTCCCGATCGAACAACATCGCAGAGGTCTCCGGGACCCAGGGGCGGATAACGTTGAGCGACACGTTCTACCACCCCGGCACCCGCCTCACGGTGCATCCGATCGATGCCGATCCCTACACGCTGGCGAGCGACGTGGCCGGCGGTTACCAGTTCCAGGCAGCAGAGGTGGCGCGGAACGTGTACGCGCGCGTGCAGGAGTCACCCCTGATGCCCTGGCAGGACACCCTCGACGTGATGCGCACCCTCGACGCGGTGCGCGATCACCTGGGCGTTGAATTCCCCAACGAACGCCGCGGTTAACCCGCGGCCTCGAACACTGGTTTGCCCGCCGCCCGGCGCAGTTACTCCTTGCTGCTCTTCTTCGCCGGAGCCCTCTTCGCTGTGGTCTTCTTCGCGGGGGCCTTCTTTGCGGGGGCCTTCTTCTTGGCCGGCGCCGCGGCGCGGCGATCCGCGAGGAGCTCGAACGCCCGCGCTTCGGTAAGGGTGGCCACCTCATCGCCCTTACGCAGGGACGCGTTCGTCGTCCCGTCCGTCACGTAGGGGCCGAACCGGCCATCCTTGACGACGACGGGTTTGCCGGTCTCCGGGTCGTTGCCGAACTCCGCGAGAGGTGGTCTCGCCGCCGCCCCGCCGCGCCCGCGCTTGGGCTGCGCGTAGATCTCGAGGGCCTCGTCCAGGGTGATCTCGAAGATCTGATCCTCCGACGTGAGCGAACGGGAGTCCGTGCCCTTTCTCAAGTATGGCCCGTACCGGCCGTTCTGGGCGGTGATCTGTACTTCTTTCGCGTCCTCGCCCTCCCCCTCGGTGACGGTGCCGACGACCCGGGGCAGTGATAGGAGACGCAGCGCCGTCTCCAGATCGACCGTCTCGGGGCTCATGTTCTTGAACAGGGAGGCGGTGCGAGGTTTCGGTTTCTTCTTCGGTGCAGGGTCCTGCTCGGGGAGCACTTCGGTGACGTACGGCCCGAACCGCCCCACCTTGGCGAGGATCTCGTGCCCCGTCTCAGGGTCGGTACCGAGCGCCCGGTCGCCGTCGGCCTGCTTCTCGATGAGTTCGGCGGCCTTTTCGACAGTGAGTTCGTCAGGGGCGATATCCACGGGCACGGAGGCCCGTTTGAGTTCGCCGTCCTCGCCGGTCGTCTCGACGTAGGGTCCGTACCGGCCGACCCGCAGGGCGATCCCGCCGCCGAGGTCGATCGTGTTGATCGCTCGAGCGTCGATGTCGCCGGTATCTTCCACGAGCCTCTTCAGGCCCTCGTGGTCGTCTCGGCCGAAGTAGAAGCCGGTGAGCCACTCGACCCGCTGCGCCTCGCCACCCGCGATCGCATCGAGGTCGGCTTCCATTTGGGCGGTGAAGTCGTAATCGACGAGCGAGCCGTAGTTCTCTTCCAACAGGCGGGTGACGGCGAAGGCGAGCCACGTGGGCACGAGCGCCTGGCCGCGCCGTTCGACGTATCCGCGGGAGGTGATCACCGAGATCGTCGCCGCGTACGTCGAGGGGCGCCCGATTCCCAGGTCCTCGAGCGACTTCACCAGGGATGCTTCGGTGTACCGGGGCGGCGGGTTGGTCACGTGCCCCTCGGCCTCGATCCCCTGCGCGTCCACCGCGTCGCCTTCCTTCACCTGCGGTAGGCGCGCCTCCCCGTCCGACTTCGCGTCGTAACGGCCCGCGTCGCGGCCCTCTTCGTACGCAGCGAGGAAACCTCGGAAGGTGATGACGGTGCCGGAGGTCGAGAATTCGGCCGCGCGCCCGTCGGCGGCCTCGGCACCGAGGCGTAGGGTCGCCGTCGAGCCCTTCGCGTCAGCCATCTGGGAGGCGACCGTGCGCTTCCAGATGAGGTCATACAGTTTCAGTTGGTCCCCGGAGAGCTCCTTGGCCACCTGCCCGGGGGTGCGGAAGAAGTCTCCCGCGGGGCGGATCGCTTCGTGGGCCTCCTGGGCGCCCTTGGAGCGGGATCCGTAGAAGCGGGGCTTTTCCGGAATGGCGTCCGCGCCGTACAGCTCCGTGGCTTGGCGTCGTGCTGCGGAGATCGCCTGCCCGGAGAGCGCCGGGGAGTCGGTACGCATGTAGGTGATGTACCCGTTCTCGTACAACGCCTGAGCGGTGCGCATCGTGGAGTTCGCGCTCAGGCGCAACTTCCGGGACGCCTCCTGCTGCAGCGTGGAGGTGGTGAACGGGGCGGCCGGACGGCGGGTGTAGGGCTTGGTCTCGACCGAACGGACGGCGAAATCCGCGCCGTCCAGGCCCGCGGCGAGCGACTCGGCTGCCGGTTGGTCGAGCGCGACCACCTTGGTGTTCTTCAGCTTCCCGGCGTCGGAGAAGTCCCGCCCGCTGGCGACCTTGACGCCGTCGACAGCGGAGAGTTTCGCCGTGAATGCCTGGCCCTCGGCGGCAAATTCTCCCGCCAGATCCCAGTACTCAGCGGCGATGAACGCCATCCGCTCACGCTCGCGGTCCACCACGAGCCGGGTGGCCACCGACTGCACGCGCCCGGCGGACAGGCCTTGGCGGACCTTGCGCCAGAGCACGGGCGAGATCTCGTAACCGTAGAGGCGGTCGAGGATGCGGCGGGTCTCCTGGGCGTCGACGAGCCGCGTGTCCACCTCGCGGGTGTTCTCCAGGGCGCGCTCGATCGCTTCGCGGGTGATCTCGTGGAACACCATCCGCTTCACGGGGACCTTGGGCTTGAGCTCCTCGAGCAGGTGCCACGCGATCGCTTCCCCCTCGCGGTCCTCATCCGTTGCGAGATAGAGTTCGTCGGCGTCCTTGAGCGCTTTGCGCAGTTCGGCGACTTTCTTCTTCTTATCCGGAGAGACGACGTAGTAGGGCTCGAATCCGGATTCGACGTCGATCGCGAACTTCTTGTACGGGCCTTTCTTGAGCTCCGCGGGCAGTTCGGAGGGTTGCGGAAGGTCACGGATGTGGCCGACCGAGGCCTCCACGGTAAATTCCGGGCCCAGGTAGCTCGAAATCGTGCGGGCTTTCGCCGGGGACTCCACGATGACGAGTTTGCGTCCGCTCACTACTGCCTTCCTTCCGCTGGCCTCGCCAGCTCAAAATTGAGGATCTAATCCTCGTGCGGCCCCACCGTGAGAAGAACTCTGTTGGTTCCCAACGCGATGGCCGCGACTCCAAAGAACGCCCCTACGAATGCTAACCGCTGAATCGCGACCTCCATATCCGCCACCGGTGAATCCGGGAGGGTCAAGAGGGTGGCCGCGAGAATACCTATACCTAGTGCGGCGCAGATCCCGGAAACTATGTCGAGGATCCGGATCGCCACCGGGCTGCGCACTCCCGCGGTCAGCGGCACGGGGGCCACGCTTCGACGTGCTATCTCTACCAGAACATACCAAATCGCGGAAACCAGAATAGCGGCAACCGTATCGGAAGGTCGATGCCAGCCGGAGAGGATCGTTGCCCACGCCATGAGTGTCGTCGCGAGGCTCCCCAGTAGCGCCGCTACCCAACGCCAGCGCCCGGGGACGACGAGCAGGAGGGCGAGGCACGCCGTCGCCACGAGCGTCGTGTGACCCGAGGGCCACGAATTCCCGTACGTTTCGTATAGGTCGTGGGCGGGCTGATCCCACAGTTTCTTGATCGCCTGGGTGGTGAGGTTGGCGCCGGCGAACATGACGATCGCGGCGAGTGCAAGCAGCCACTTTCGTTGCGCCGCGGCGACGGCGAGCACGATCACGGCGGCAACGATCATCACCCACACCTCCGCGAGCTCCCGGACCGGCATCGTCACGGTGACGAGCGCATCGTAGGCAGCCGCGCGTAGCTTCCCGCTCCCGTGCTCGGGGTAGTCGCGGGCCCCGACCAACGCGAGCTGGTCGACGATCTGCCCGGAGGGGCGGGTGAGGAAGAACCATCCGGTCGCAAGCAGGCCCACGATCAGTCCGGCAAGGCTCAGCACAGGCGCGGTTATCCACGCCTGGCGGGTAGGGACGGCGTCATGCCACTTCGAAGTCACGAGATCAAGGTATCGCGTCAGGTGGGTCGATGCACGAGGAGACCATCGGTGAGCAGCCCGCGGATCGTGGGCAGAACGTCCGCTATCACGTCGGCCTCCTCCGCGGAGATGAGACTCGCCACGGCGGCGCAGATCTCGCCCAGGCTCAGCTCGCCGTCGCACGCTCCGACGACGGCGGCACCGAGCGTGTCGATCTGAACGGACCGGGCGAATCCGCCCCCTTGACGCAGCAGGATGACGTTCGGGTCACTCGCTCCGGGCCGGTAGTACCGTTCCTCGCTGACGTCGGGAGCAACCTCGAGATGCCACGGGAGCAGGTCCGCATCGCGGGCACCGGCGAGGGAGTCGACCGCCTGGAGGGTGCGGGCGACCGTCTCTCCCAGGCCCGCGCCGATCGTGCCGGTGATCTCCTCGAGGCGGACCCAGGGCGGGCGCGGACGAGCGGGCTTGCGCAACGTGATATAGCCGAACCCGATTCCCTGCACCCCGCGGGAGGTCAAGTCCGCCAGCCAATCGGTGTAGGCGCTGCGGTAACTCTCTGGGTCCCGGTCAGGGGTGAGGCCCCCGTCCCGGATCCAGGTCGCGGCGTAGTGCGCGGGGTCGAGGAATTCTCGTTGCACCACCCACGCGTCGATTCCCAACGCCCGGACCCACTCCCCGATCCGGGTGTGCCACTCCTGGCCCTCGTGCACCTCCCAGTTCGCCAGCAGCTGCGCCACCCCGCCCGGGCGCAGGAAATCAGGCATCTCCTGCAGGAGGTGCTGCACCACGCCGTCCCCCACGAACCCGCCATCGCGGTAGGTGTATCGCTCGAGGGAGGAGGCGCGCGGGCTCACCACGAAGGGCGGGTTGGAAACGATGAGGTCGTAATCGCCGTCGACGGGTTCGAAGAACGACCCCCGCCGGAACTCGAGTTCACCGGCGCGCTCACCCCGGGCGGGCCGCCCGAGAACGCGAGACATCGCGTCATTGAGCGCGGTGTTGAACGCGGCGAACTCCAGTGCGCGCGGGGAGATGTCCGTGGCGAGGACGCGCTCGGCGTGGGTGGCCAGGCCGAGGGTCTGGATGCCGGAACCCGTGCCGAGGTCGAGGGCCCGTTCGACGGGGGTCCGCACCGTGAGGCCGACGAGGGTGGCCGATGCCCCGCCGAGCCCGAGGACATGGTCGGCGGGTAGGGGGCGGCCGGTGGCGATCTCGCTGAGGTCTGCGGCGAGCCAGACGTCGTC
>CAMXUZ010000276.1 GCA_947251855.1 uncultured Ruaniaceae bacterium | reverse complement strand
TTCGTCGCGAGCCGCCAGGCCCGGCGGCTGGCTGCCCCGCTGATCTACCTCGCGGCGAGCGCCGAACAGCTCGGGGCCGGGCAGGTGCGCCCGCAGCAACTCGATTCCGGCGTGGAGGAGATCGATCTCGTTGCTGCCGAGCTCACCCGATCCTCGGAACGGATGGCCGCGCGCCTCGCCTCCGAACGGGAGTTCGCCGCGAACGCCTCACACCAACTGCGCACCCCGCTGACCGCGTTGTCGATGAGGCTGGAGGAGATCCAACTCATCACGACCGATCCCCACATCGAAGAGGAAGCCTCGGCCAGCCTCGACCAGATCGAGCGCCTCGTGGGCGTGGTCGACGACCTGCTCAAATCCTCTCGCAAGACCGACGGCGGTAGCACCGAGGCCGTGGTGCTCAAGGAGATCTTCGAACAGCAGGCCACCGAGTGGGAACCAAGCTTCGAACGTGCGGAGCGGGAACTGGAATTCACCGAGCCGGGCGCGACCGAGGTGCTTGCCACCCCCGGCGCGCTCAGCCAGGTCATCGCGACCTTGTTGGAGAACTCCCTGAAATACGGCGCAGGGCGAACGACCGTGCGGGTCCGCGACCCCAAACTCGGCGGAGACGCCGGCGTCGTCATCGAGGTGACGGACGAGGGCGAGGGGATCAACGACGAGATCGCCCCGTACATCTTCGAACGCCACGTCACGGGTGGAGGTGGTACGGGGTTGGGGCTCGCCGTGGCCCGCGACCTCATCGCTGCCGACGGGGGGCGCCTCGAACTCGCCCAGCGCACCCCAGCCACCTTTGCGATCTTCCTGTCCGCCGTGCCGCCCCGCCTCGACCCCGACGCCGTTCTCCCGCCGGGTTCGATGGTCGTCGTCGGGCGCCGGCGCCGGCGCCGCTAGATGAGAAACCTCTCACGAACCTTTCCTTCTCAGTAAAGGCTGGTGGACTGGGTACCGATGAGACGAAAGGGATGGCTGGCAGTGCCCGTTGCGCTCGCGGTGCTCGTGGGTGCGTGGTTCGGCGTGGAAGCGCTCGTGGATACCGACCCGCCCGACCTGGGCCCCGCCGTCGTC
Organism: uncultured Ruaniaceae bacterium; assembly: GCA_947251855.1. The sequence continues at coordinate 2,404 of CAMXUZ010000276.1, read as the reverse complement.
ATCACGCCCGGGCCTGCCCCGGACCCGTCGCAACCGCCGGAAGAGTCCCCCTCGCCGTCCGAAAGTTCCCCTGATCCAACCCAGACCGAGGCGCCTGCGCCCTCCCCGAGCGAAGCGGTCGTCGTGCCCGGCCCCGCGCCGAAGCCGGCCGGTGACTGCGACCCCGATGATGACCCGGGCGACGAGGACTGGTGCGGTCCGGGATACGGCGATGACGACGACGATGATGACGATGACGACGACTTCGACGATGACTAGGCGCAGCGCCGCGAGCGCCCGCACCCGCATCCTCGCCTGGATCATGGTCATCGTGACGCTGGCGGCCGTCGTCATCGTCGGGGCCACCGCGCGGGTGATGTTCGCCCGGGTGGAGGCGCGGGCGAACATCGAGCTTGCGCACGAGGCCGAGAAGCTCCACGATTTCGCCGAGCGTCCCGATCCGACGACGGGCGAGGCCTATCGGGAGGTCGCGGAACTGCTGAGCGCGCACTTGCAGCATAATCTTCCCGAACACGATGAAACCCTCTTCTCCCTCCTCGACGGCGAGCCCCACCGGCGGAGCGTGGCCGAACCACCCGCCCGCCTCGATCGCAACCCGGCGTTCGTCGCGCGAGCGGCCGAGGCGAGGGAACCGGTCGCAGGCACGTGGGAAACCTCGGCGGGAGTTGTCGCCTACGCGGTCATCCCGGTGGAGGTGAGCGGCGATCCGAGCCCGGGCCACCTGGTGGTCGTGGAGTTCCTCGCGCAGGACTTCGAGGAAGCCCGCCGGCTGTTGTGGATGATGGCGATCATCGCCGCGGTGGCGCTCGCGGTCGCCGGGGTGACGGGGTGGTTCACCGCCGGGCGCGTGCTCGCACCGATCCGGGAGTTGCAACGCACCGCCGCCGTCATCAGCGAGACCGACCTCGACCGGCGCATCGACGTCGTCGGAAACGATGACGTCGCCGGGCTCGCCCGCACGTTCAACGGGATGCTCGATCGGCTCGCGGGGGCGTTCGAGGGGCAACGGCAGTTCCTCGACGACGCCGGGCACGAGTTGCGTACACCGATCACGATCATCCGCGGGCACCTGGAGGTGATGGGGGAGGACCCCCAGGAGCAGCGCGCGACCCTCACCCTCGTCAACGACGAACTGCACCGCATGGGCCGCCTCATCGACGATCTCATCATGCTCGCCCGGAGTGAACGTCCGGATTTCGTGCGGGTCAGCCCCACCAACCTCACCGAACTCGTCGTCGAGACCTTCGCCAAAGCAACCGGGCTCGCCGACCGGCAGTGGAGCCTGGATGAGACGCCCGACGCCGATGCGCTCGTCGACCCCGAGCGCCTCACCCAGGCGTTACTCCAGTTGGCCGCCAACGCCGTCGCTCACACGAAGGAGGGAATGGCGATCGCCTTCGGGGGCCGGGTCGCCGGTAGCGGCGAGGGCCGAAAGATCTACTTGTGGGTGCGCGATGAGGGCAGCGGGATCGCGCGAGAAGACCAGCACCGCATCTTCGAGCGGTTCGTGCGTTCGGGCCCGGAGAAGAGCCGGGAGCGCAATAGCGGGCTCGGCCTCGCGATCGTCCGCCGGATCGCCCAGGCGCACGGGGGAGAGGTGACCGTGGATTCCAGCCCCGGGCGCGGGGCCACGTTCACGCTAGTGTTGCCGGTGAGGGAGGAAGAATGAACCGGATACTCATCGCCGAGGACGAGCAGCGCATCGCGGATTTTGTTGAGAAAGGGCTCCGGGCGGAAGGGTTCCAGACCCACGCGGTGCCCGACGGACACACGGCCGTGGAACTCGCGCGGGATTTCGATCTCCTCATCCTGGATCTCGGGCTGCCGGGGCTGGATGGGTTCAGCGTGCTGCGTCGGATCCGGGCGGAGCGCATCGACATTCCCATCATCATCCTCACGGCGCGCGACGCCGTTGAAGACACCGTCGCCGGGCTCTCCGGCGGGGCGGATGACTACATGCGCAAACCGTTCTCCTTCGATGAGCTGCTCGCTCGCGTGCGCCTGCGGCTTCGTTCCACGAACGCGGGGGAGGCGACCGTACTGAGGGTGGCTGACCTCGCCCTCGACGTGCGTACGCGCCGGGCGCTCGTGGGGGAGAAGACGATCGAGCTCACCACCCGCGAATACGCGCTGCTGGAGGAGTTCATGCGCCACCCCGACCAAGTCCTCAGCCGCCAGCAGCTCCTCTCCCGGGTCTGGGGCTTCGACTTCGATCCAGGCTCCAACGTCGTCGACGTGTATGTGCGCTACCTGCGCAACAAGCTCGGAACCGACCGGATCGAGACCGTGCGAGGCGCGGGCTACCGGCTTCTGCCCGACTAGGGTCGATCCAGGGTCTTGGTGCCGGTGCCGAGGATCTCGGTCGCTGCCACCGGGGTGGCTACGGTCGTAGCCGCGAGGAGGA
>CAMXUZ010000275.1 GCA_947251855.1 uncultured Ruaniaceae bacterium | reverse complement strand
GGAGTACCGCGCGAACGGGGCGGACCCGCGCGGGCAGATCGCGGAGATCGAGACCTCCTACGCCGAGGGACTCGCCGCGGTGCCCCCCCCGGTGCTCGTCACCTCGGAGCGGGCGTTTCAGTACCTCGCCGAGGATTACGGGCTCGCCGAGGGCTACCTGTGGCAGATCGACACCGACGAGCAGGGCACGCCCTCCCAGATCACCGAGCTCATCGAATTCGTGCAGGAGCACGAGCCCGCGGGGCTGCTCGTGGAGACGAATGTCGATCCCCGCCCGATGCAGACGGTGGCCGACGAGACCGGCGTGGAGATCGCCGGTGAGGTGTACTCCGATGAGCTCGGCCCCGAAGGCTCGGAAGGGGAGACCTACCTCGGCTACCTCGAGTACAACCTCGCGATGTTCCTCGAGGCGATGGGCGGCTAGCCCCGCGGCGCGGCCGGAGGACCGATGCGCTAACTCTGGTTCCGGGCGCTCGTGAGCGACCACCCGAGCGAGTGCTGCTGATGTTCGCAGAACCGGGCGAAGCCACCCCCACGATCGAGAAGTTCGGCCACCGTACCGTCTTCGCGAACCTTGCCGTCGTCGAGGAATATCACCCGATCGGCGTTCTGAATCGTTGAGAGCCGGTGGGCGATGACGATCCGGAACCTGTGCGGCCGATCCTTCGCCCCGCCATCGTTGCTGTTGAGCGCGGCGACGATCGCGGTTTCGTTCTCCGTATCGAGGGCGCTGGTTGCCTCGTCGATAAGGAGGACGGGGGCGGGTTTGAGCAGCGCGCGTGCAATCGAGACGCGCTGACGTTCACCACCGGAGAGCGCTGAACCGGCCTCCCCGACGGCGGACTCCGCCCCGGTGGGTAGCCGCGCGACGAGTTCGCCCACCTGCGCCCGCTCGAGTGCGCGGTGTACGGCTTCCTCGCTCGCCTCGGGGTATCCCGCTCGAACATTGTCGAGGATCGTTCCTTCGAACAGGTACGGGTGTTGGAACACGACGCTCACCCCAGCGCGGCGATCTTCCTCGCTCTGCTGCCAGATGTCTGTGTTCCCGACCATCACCCTGCCCGTGCCTGGTTCGTATAGCCCGGCAAGGATCCCGAGCAGGGTGCTCTTCCCGGAACCCGATGGGCCGACGATCGCCGTCGTGCCCGGGGAGAACACGAGGTTGAGGCCCTCGAGCACCGGCGCTTGGTTCGGGTCGTATCCGAAGCCGAGGTCTTCCAGCCGGATCTCCTGCGCGGACGCCGGAGTCGGATTCGCGCCCTCCGGCGTCGCCGGCGAGTGCTCCGAGTGCTCTGGGGCGCGAAGGACGGCGGAAATGTGGCCGATGAGGATGGCGACGTTCTCGATCGCCGGAGTGAGGTCGCCGAGCACGACGAACGGTTCAAGGTAGCGCCCGACGATCACGAGCAGGGCTACGGCCTCGACCGTGGTGAGGTCCCCGCGCAGCGTGAGCACGACTGCTGTTGCCGCCATGGCGATGAGCGCTATCTGGGTGGCGATGCCGAAGAGTACTTGCCCAGGAATCTGCAGGGTCAACAGCCGCAGCATCGTTCCGTGCTGAGCGGTCAGGGCAGCTCCGGCGTGACTCCGCGCTGGTTGCACCCGGCGCGCGGCTCGCAGAGCCTGTTGTGTTCTCGCGAACTCCAAGATCCGTTCGCTGAGCACCGCGTTCGCCTGTTCCATCTCGCGATCGGCTCGGCGGGAGAACCTCGAGCTCAGCCACATCGTGAGAAGCAGAAGTGGTGCGCACAGGCACGCGATGACGCCCAGCGGCCAGGCGATCGGCAGCAGCGCGAGGCCGAGTGCGATGGGCATGAGGGTTGCTTGCGCGATCGGGGTGATGAGATAGGCGAACAGGCTGACGAGGTCCGGCCCCGTTGCGGCGATGGCCCGCCGGGCGATGGAGGTGTTCTCCGGAACGAACCATTCCAGGGTGATCTTCGTCAGGCGATCGGCGAGTTCATATTGAGCGTGGTCAAGCGTGCTGAAACCGAGCTCGTACCCGACCTTGTTGCACCACCAGTCGACGGCCCACCCCGCGGTGATCGTGGCGGTCAGCGCGCCGAACCAGACCCACGCGCCGGCGGGAGCCGGGGAGAACAGGGCCACGAGGAGCGGGATGACTACCACCGTGCTGGCGGCCCGAAGCAGGACGGAGGGCACCATGAGGATCACGTAGCCGCGGAGAGACCGGCGCGCCGAGCGGGGGAGCAGGCGAGTGATGGAACGAATCATTTCTGCCCCCTTCCCGCGGTCCACAGATCGAAGTAGCGGCCCTCGCGCGCGAGGAGGCTTTCGTGGCGTCCCCTCTCGACGATCGAACCGCCACTGAGAACGACGATGTTGTCCGCCCCCATGATCGTGTGGAGCCGGTGAGCGATGACGAGCACCGTGCGGTGAGCTGTGAGCCGCGAGATCGCCCGTTGCACCTGGTACTCCGATTCCGGGTCGGCGAACGCGGTGGCCTCATCGAGGATAAGGATCGGGGTGTCGGCCAATAGGGCGCGCGCGATGGTCAGGCGCTGCCGTTCACCCCCGGACAACACAGCGTCCTCACCGATGACCGAATCGTAGCCGCGGGGCAGACGCAGGATCCGCTCGTGGATCTGGGCGTCCCGCGCCGCCTCCTCGATGAGGGAGGCCGAGGCACCCGGGCGTGCCAACGCGATGTTGTTGGCAACGGTGTCGCGGAGGAGTTGAGTCTCTTGGAAAACGAAACCGACGTGGGAATAGAGCACGTCGTTGGGCATCTGCCGGATATCCACACCATCGATCCGGATACTTCCCTCGGTGACGTCGTGGAAGCGAGCCGCGAGGCTTGCGAGTGTGGATTTCCCGGCTCCCGACGGCCCTACCAGAGCGGTAACAGTGCCCGGCTCCAGGCGCAACGTGATGTCCTGCAGGACCGGGAGCCTCGGTTGATAGCCGAAACTCACCTGCTCGAACTCGAGGAGACCGCCCGCTGGGTCGCCGACCGCGGCAGGGGCGGCGGGTTCAACGAGTTCGGTCTCCTCGAGAGCGTTTTGGATACCCCTCGCAGCAAGCACGCCCTCATTGATTCCCCCGATGCCGTAGGAGATCCCCAGAAGGCGTGCGCCGAACGTCGTACCGAGGATGAGGAAGGGGAGCAGGTTGATGGGATCTAACCGGTCGTGGACGATGAGGAGTGTTCCCATGCCAGCGAGGAGCCACAGGAAGGTCGCCGGCCGGGTTGCGAGATCCATCAGAGATTTCTTGCCGATGAACGGGCGTTGCCACGCGTTGAGGAACTCCAGGTAGCGCGCCAGTTTCCGCCGGAACTCCGATTCAGCTGCACCCCCGAAGACGCGCACGACCGGCTGCGCCTCCAGGAACGCTTCCGCCGAGCTCGTCATGACCCCCGTCCATTCCTGGTGTTGCCGGATCTTCGCACCCGAGCCGCCGACCATGAGGCCCATCGTCACGAGATACACGAGCACGGGGAGCAACAGCAGGAGCGCGAGGCGCCAATCGACGATGAACAGATACACGAGCACGGCTACTGGTGCGACGACGGCGGCAACGGCATCCGGAATCGCGTGCGTGAGGAGATAGTGCAGCGAGAGGGGATCATCTTGCACGAGCTTCTTCACCTGACCGGAGCCTCGACCGGTGAACCATCCAAGGGGCAGTCGAGCGAGCTTGGTGAGCAGGCGGCGCCGAATGTCCGCTTCGAACCTCGCATCCACGCGGTGCAGCCACCACGTCATCGCCGCCTCAAGGATCACCCCAACACCCATGATGAGGAGCGCGGCGAGGCCGATACTCAGGAGCGTCGCGCTCGAGGCGTCAGCGAGTAGTTGCCTCGCTAGTTCGACCAGCAGCACGTAGGGGAGCAGCTGCAGAACCGTGATGAGGGCCTGGATCACGCCGGCGATCCAGAAGGTAGAGCGCATGGGGGCGAGGAGCCGCGTGGAGGCATTCGACCGCCAGGTGCTGCGTGGTGCAGCGGGCGTGTCAGCGGCGGTCTGCGGGCGAGTCGGGCGGCTGGAATCCTCACGCGCTCGGGCGTCCGCGGGAGCGGCGCGCGCTGTTTCCTCCTCGGGCTTCTCCACGGGCCTCGACGGCGACACGCCGGGGCCCGCAGCGGCCTCGGCTTCGCGGTCGCGGCGCGTTCCCATCGCGCGCCCCTCCACCCAGTAGGCCTGCGCGTGGATCTCCGCCTTCGGGAAACCCAGATCGTGCCGAAGGCGAGAGCGCAGGTGCCGCAGGGAGCCGGACTCCGGCGTCGCCCACGTATACCAGTTCGACCAGTCCCGGGCCTCGATGGCCGCCGCCAACGAATCGGTGCTGGTGCGAGGAACCCGGTGGAGCCGCAAGCGGGGGTGGGTGGCGAGCGGAATCAGCGCATCCGCTGGACGCTGCTGCTCGAGGTAGACCTCGAGCGGAATGTGGCGGGGCACGACCTCGATGATGCTGTTGATCGCAGGAATCGATGCGGCATCGCCGATCAGCAGATACCCCGCAGGAGCATCCTCGGGCACCGCGAACTTCGCCGTGCCCAAGACCATCGCTTGGATCCTCGCACCCGGTTCGGCGACGGCCGCCCAGGCGCAGGCGGGCGGCGTTTCGCCCGGGTTCTGCCCGGCGCACCCGACGAGCCCTATCGCCAGGGCGAGCCCGGCGATAACGGTGCGGTACCTACGCATGTGGTCTTCCTGTCCTTTCTCCGCCGTGGGGAAGGCGGCAGAGTCGCCACCTTCCCCACGGGTCGCGCGCTCGAGATCACGCGCGCTTTTCACTGGTGCTTACGCCTCGGCGCGGTTACGTCGAGTGATCACGAGGGCAGCCCCAGTGAGCATGAGGGCACCAACGAGCGCGACGAGTCCGCCGACGCCGCCGGCCCCAGTGGCCGCGAGATCGTCCCCGGTGTAGGGAGTCCCGTCCGGGTTGACGCGATTTCCATCGGCGTCGTAGCAGACCTCCACCTCGGTTTCGCCCGTGGCGCCGCTGACGGAGAGCTTCAGATCATCCATCGCTTCACCCGCGCCGTAGAAGCCGGAGAAGGCCTTCGCGCCTTCCGCGGTGAGGCTGACGGACGCGGTCCCGCCGTCCCCCGAGAGGGAACTGAAGGACAGGTTCGCGAGCGTCACGGTTCCGTTGGACACGACGTTGCCTTCCGTGTCCTGGGATTTCACGAACGCTACGAGCGTTCCGGAGTTCCCGCCGGCGGTCTTCACCTGCAGATCGGAGATCCGCAGGTCCAGCGTGCCATCGTGGCCGGTGAAGTGCACGGCGCCGGGGAAGGACACGGTGCCCGCGCCGGCGTCATCGAGCGACCCCGAACCGGTACCCCACGTGAAGGTGCTACCGCTGCGGGCGGCGCCGTTCGACGTCGAGATCGATCCGTTGGCGATGCCGCCCTCGACGTAGCTCACGAATGAGGACCTCACGCCCCAGGTGAGGCCGACGTTGCCGGGCGTTCCGGGAACGGTTTCGACCGTGCACACGACGGTGCTTTCCTTACCGGTGACGGTGAATGCTGCGCTGACCTCGACCCCGGAGGTGAGCCCCTCCAGGACGACCTTGTGCTCCCCGGGTTCGGTGTCTTCCGGCACCGTGAACTCAAAGTTCACTCGGCCTTCGCCATTCGCCTTGGTGGTTCCGAGGTCGACGGCCTTCGAGTGCAGGGTGACCTGCACGTCCTCGTTCGGGTCAAATCCCGAGGCCGTGACGGTTTGGGCGCGGTCGCCGTCGAGGCTGATGCTGCTCGACTTGACGGAGGCCTCCGGGTCCGCGGGCTTCTCCCCGTCACCGGGCTCTTCCTCGTCGTTGCCCGGGTCCGTGCCCTCTTCGCCGGGCTCTTCCTCGTCACCGGGTTCTTCCTCCTCCCCGGGTTCTTCCTCCTCGCCGGGCTCTTCCCCGTCGCCGGGTTCTTCCTCGTCACCGGGTTCTTCCGGTCCGAACAGCGCTTCGCGCTGCTCCGCCGTGAGCGTGATGCCTTCGGTGAACAGCAGCGTGTCGCTGGTGACGTTTCCGTGCGCGACCCACACGAGCACCTCGAGGTCCATATCGGCATCGAGGTCGGCGGCGGGGGCGTTCAATTCTGTCGACCAGGCGCCGTCGGCGATCTGCGACCACGCCTCGTCGCCCCCCGGGATGAACTCCACTGCGAGGGCGGTGTCGTTACTGACGTCCTCGTGCGCGACGGAGTTCGCATCGATGAGCGCGGCGTACACTCCCGCCGGGTCCGATCCCGACGTCGGGGTGGGCAGGTCGAGGTAGTTCTCACCCGCAACCTCCACCGTCAGCCCTTCCTCGGCCGTTGCGCCCGTGACGGTCACGGCGGTTTCCCGCTCGTCTGCCTCCGCAGCCGGGGCAAGCTCGAGGGTCAGATCGACGGGATC
>CAMXUZ010000274.1 GCA_947251855.1 uncultured Ruaniaceae bacterium | reverse complement strand
CATGGCTACGATCCGACTTTGGGTGGGCGCAGCGAGGGCCGGCCGGAGTGGTCCCCGCCGGTTCGGCGGCGGGGCAGTTTCCTGCGCGCGGCCGCCGGGCACGGATTCGACGACGGTGCCGGCTTGTTCGTACAGGGAAACTTCACGAGCTCCGCGGGCAGGCGCGCCGTCCAGGAGCTCCTTGGCCGCCGGCGCGATCTCACCGGGATCGTCGTCGATTCCGATGAGATGGCCTTCGGCGTGCTCGCGGAACTGCGGGCGAGGGGCGTCACGGTGCCCGGCGATGTCTCCGTCATTTCCGTCGACGGGGTAGAGGTGGGGGAGCTGCTCGGGCTGACAACGATGGCGCAGGACGCCTTCAGCCAGGGTGTCGCCGGGGCCCGCATGATCCTTGACCTCATCGCCGGCAACTCACCTGCGCCCGACGTCATCTTCTCCCCCCACCTCATCGCCCGCAGCTCCACCGGCCCGGTCCGCCTGCACGCCTCGACCGCGTAACTCGGAGAACGCCCTCGCTCCCAGAGCGCGTGCGCCCGGCGCCCACGCCCGCGGGCGGGGAGGAATACCGTTGTGGGATCGTTACGAAGATCGTTTGATTCTCCCACTTGTAAGCGGTTACATAGGTGGCAGGGGTTGGCCGCGCCGCAGCGGAGCCGCGCCGATGCGAGTACTCCAGGGTCGCCGACCCTTACAACGACGTATGAAAGGGAGCAGCTAGTGAGCAACTCACGAGTTCGCAGCGCACTCATTGGAAGTGCCGCGTTAGCGCTGGTGTTGACCGCCTGCGGGGGTGGCGGGGCAACAGACGATGGAGTGGAAGGCGGGGAGGCGCCGGAGGCGGGCGGCGACGGCGACTGCGCCGAGTTCGAAGAGTACGGCACCTTCGACGGCGACCACGTCACCATCTATTCCTCGATCCGCGACGTCGAAGCAGACCAACTCGCCGAATCCTGGGCCCAATTCGAAGAGTGCACCGGCATCCAGGTGGAGCACAACGGCTCCGGTGAGTTCGAGACCCAGATCCGCGTGCAGGCGGAAGGCGGCAACCCGCCCGACCTCGCCGTGTTCCCCCAGCCCGGGCTCCTGCAGACGATGGTCGACGGCGGATACGTCGTTCCCGCCCCCGAGACGGTGGAGACGAACACCGACGACGGGTGGTCGGAGGACTGGAAAGCTTACGGCACGGTCGACGGCACCTTCTACGCCGCCCCGCTCATGGCCTCGGTGAAATCCTTCGTCTGGTACTCGCCGCAGGCGTTCGCCGACAACGGCTACGAGGTGCCCGAAACGTGGAGCGAGATGATGGATCTCACCCAACAGATCGCCGACGACCACAATGACGACGGCGCCCGCCCCTGGTGCGCCGGCATCGAATCCGGCGGCGCCACCGGCTGGCCCGCGACCGACTGGGTGGAAGACGCCGTCCTGCGCGAAGCGGGCGCCGAGGTGTACGACCAGTGGGTCGACCACGAGATCCCCTTCAACGACCCACAGATCCTCGCCTCCGTCAACCGGGTCGGCGACATCCTGCGTAGCGACGACTACGTCAACGGCGGGTTCGGCGACGCGCGAACGGTCGCGACGACGTCGTTCAACGATGCTGGCCTGCCGATCCTCGACGGCGACTGCTTCATGATGCGCATGGCCTCCTTCTACGAGGCGCAGTGGCCCGAAGGCACCGACGTGAGCCCCGAGGGTGAAGCCTTCGCGTTCTACCTCCCCGGTGACACCACCGACGAATCCCCGCTGCTCGTCGCCGGCGAGTTCGTGGGCGCGTTCAACGACGAGCCCGCGACCCAAGCGTTCCAGGCCTACCTCGCCTCAGAGCACTGGGCGAACAGCCGGGTCTCCATCGGCGGGGTGACGTCCGCGAACACGGGCGTCGACCCCGAGAACGCGTCGTCGGACATCCTTCGCCTCGCGATCGAGCTGCTCCAGGATGAAACGGCCACCTCACGTTTCGACGGCTCGGACATGATGCCGGCAGAAGTGGGGGCGGGCTCGTTCTGGACGGCGATGACTGACTGGATCGATGGCTCGACGTCCGCCGAGGATGCGCTCGACGAGATCGAGAACTCCTGGCGCTGATGCGCGCGTGCTGTGGGGCGGCGAGCAGGCCGCCCCATAGCCTGCGTTTCTCGAAAAAAGGCGATCCTCGCCGTTGCCGTGAGAGGCGCGTCGAGGGGACTGCGGTGCCCGTCTTGCTGTGAGGGGATGAGAGGTACCGATGGGGTTCACCGCGAGCGATAAGCTCGTCCAGATGGCGGGGGTCGTCCTTGCCTTCCTCGCTGTTCTTGCCGTGCTGCTCTTCATCGCGTGGGCGGCCGATCGTTGGGTGCAACGCACCCGCACCTTCTTCGCGTTGGTGGTTTTCGGGGGCCCGGCGGCGCTGCTCCTGGTCGTCGGGCTCATCTGGCCCGCGCTGCGCACCGTGTACATGTCCTTCTTCGATCGGACCACTTCGGAGTTCGTCGGGTGGGAGAACTACGCGTTCATGTTCACCAACTCCGCCGCGCTCACCTCGTTCCGCAACACGTTCCTCTGGGTGCTTCTCGCCCCGATCATCTCCACCTTCATCGGCTTGGTGTACGCCGTCGTCGTCGATAAATCGAAGCTGGAGAAAGTCGCCAAGACCCTGTTGTTCATGCCGATGGCGATCTCCTTCGTCGGGGCGGGAATCATCTGGAAATTCGTGTACGAGTACCGGGGCGGCAGCAACGTGCAGATCGGCGTGCTCAACGCCCTGCTCACCCGCCTCGGCTTCGAACCGGTGCGGTTCCTGCAGGACTCCCCGTGGAACACCGTCTTCCTCATCGCCGTGATGATCTGGATCCAAGCGGGGTTCGCGATGGTCGTGTTGTCCGCGGCGATCAAAGCGGTTCCCGACGACATCATCGAGGCGGCGAGGCTCGATGGGGTGAGTGGGTGGCAGATGTTCCGGCAGATCACGGTCCCGAGCATCCGGCCCTCCCTCGTCGTCGTGCTCACGACGATCTCCATCGCCACCCTGAAGATCTTCGATATCACCCGCACGATGACGGGGGCGAGGTTCGATACCCAGGTGCTGGCGAACCAGATGTACGACTACTCATTCGACTTCGCGGATAACGGGGTCGGGTCAGCGATGGCGGTGGCGACCTTCGTGCTCGTCATCCCCCTCGTTGCTTACAACATTCGCCAGATGGCGCAGAACCGGGCGGTGCGAGGATGACGACGACGACCCCTCCCATGGTGCAAGCCCCGGTCAAACAGCCCCCCGCGAGGTCCTTCAAACGGCGGATGTCGAACCCGATCGGCTCGGCCATCGCGATCGTCATCGCGATCCTGTGGACCCTGCCGACGTTCGGGCTGTTCATCTCCTCCTTCCGCCCCGAGGCGGACGTGAAGACCTCCGGTTGGTGGACCTTCTTCGCCAACCCCTCCTTCACGCTGGAGAACTACGACACGATCCTGTTCGGGCGTTCCTCCACGTGGAGCCTGCTCGATTACATCGTCAACTCCGTCGTCATCACGATCCCCGCGACGATCATCCCCCTCTCGATCGCGATCATGGCCGCCTACGCGTTCTCCGTGCTGGAATGGCGCGGGCGGGACTGGGTCTTCGTCGGCGTGTTCGCGCTGCAGATCGTCCCGCTGCAGATGGCCCTCATCCCCCTGCTGCGGATCTTCTCCGCCTCCGGGCTCATGGGCAAGTACCCGTTCCTCGCGATCTGGGTCGCGCACTCGGCGTTCGCCCTGCCGCTGGCGATCTTCCTGCTGCACAACTTCATGTCGGAAGTGCCCCGCGACCTCATCGAGGCGGCCCGGGTCGACGGCGCGGGGCACGTGACCGTGTTCGGGAAGGTGATGCTTCCGCTCCTGCTTCCCGCGATCGCGTCCTTCGCGATCTTCCAATTCCTGTGGGTGTGGAACGACCTGCTCGTCGGGCTCACCTTCGCGGGCGGGTCGAGCACCGCCCAACCGTTGACGGCGAAACTCGCCGACGTCGCCGGGTCCCGCGGTCAGGATTGGCACCTGCTCACTTCCGGGGCGTTCATCTCGATGGTCGTGCCGCTCATCGTGTTCCTCGCCCTCCAGCGGTACTTCGTGCGCGGGCTCCTCGCCGGTTCCGTCAAAGGATGACCTGGCGGGGTGGCTAGAGGTACTGACCGGGCCCGGTGCTGCCCGGCTGCCCCTCGCGCCCGGCCTGCTGGGGTGGGACCATCCCGGGCGGAAGCTGCCGGCGCATCGATTTGAGCTGGTTCTGCGCGAGCATCTGCTGGGCCACGAGCGCGGTCTGGATCCCGTGGAACAGGCCCTCCAGCCAGCCGACGAGTTGCGCATGCGCGACCCGGATCTCCGCCTCGGAGGGAGTCTCCGCGAGGGGGAGCACGATCCGGTCGATCTCCTCGGCCAGTTCATCCGACAGTGCGCCCTTGAGTTCGTTCACCGACCGTTCGTGCAGCTCCGCGAGCTTGTCGCGGGCCGCTTCGTCCAGCGGGGCGGCCTTCACCTCTTCCAGGAGCTGCTTGATCATCGTCCCGATCCGCATCACCTTCGCGGGCTCGGGCACACCCTGGGTGGGGTCCTCGCTCGGGTCGGCCATCGCCACCCCCTCATCGGAGGAGATGACGATCTTCGGCTGCCCCTCACTCTCCTGGCTCGAGGCGTCCGCCGGCTGTTGGGAGTCGTTCTCGTGCTCATCAGTCATATTTCCATCATGCCCCGCCGCCACAGATCCCGCACCCCCATTGCCAACCTCCGCAACAGGCCTAAGCTCCGCGGAAACCCTATACTTTTCGAAGACGGGGCCCCGAGTGATCGCAGCGATATCTTGCGAACCGAAAGGTGGAACAGGTGCAACAACACGTGCCCGCGCACGCCCAGGCCTCCGGCGGCGAGGCGCCGCTCGAGACCGCGGTTCGCCAGGTCGGGGAGCTCCTCGAGCAGGGCGAATCGCCGGTCCTGCTCATCGGGCCCCGGCCCGCAGCGACTGCGG
>CAMXUZ010000273.1 GCA_947251855.1 uncultured Ruaniaceae bacterium | reverse complement strand
CCTCCGCCGCGCCCGCACGCACGACCGGGCCCGGCGAGACCCGCAGCAGGTTGTGCTTGACGTCGCTGTTGTAGGCGACGATCCCGCCGGCGAACCACTCCGCGGCGTCCGGCGCGGCTCCCAGGGCCGAGGCGAGCGCTCCGCTCGTGAGGGATTCAGCCACGGCGATCCGGGCCCGGGGCTTCTGCGCCGAGGCAGCGATGCGCTCGGCGATGTGGTCATTGCTCATCGGCGGCCGTTCTCCTTCGGGTGGGGAGCGGTTTCTATTACAACGCACCCCGGGCCCGTTGTCAGGGGCTGCGACACACTTTGCAGTAAAAGGCGGTGCGGGGGCCGGGGAAGTGGGAGAATAGCGGGGTGAAACTGTATCGGGATGAAGCCGTTGTGCTCCGGACCCGCAAACTCGGTGAGGCGGATCGAATCATCACCTTCCTCACCCGTGATTACGGGCAGGTGCGCGCGGTGGCTAAGGGAGTGCGGCGCACCTCCTCCCGATTCGGTGCCCGGCTGGAGCCCTTCAGCGTCGTCGACGTGCAACTGTACGCGGGCCGCAACCTGGACATCGTCACCCAAGTGGATACCCTCGCCCCGCACGGGCGGCGGATCTGCGCGGACTATTCGTTGTTCACCACGGCCAACGCGATGGTGGAGACCGCCGAGCAGCTCACCGAGATCGAACGCGAACCCGCCACCCAGCAGTATCTCCTCCTCATCGGAGCGTTGCACGCGTTGGCGGAAGCAATGCACGCACCCTCCCTCATCCTCGATTCCTATCTCCTGCGCGCGCCCGCCATCGGCGGCTGGGCCGCGAGCTTCACCGAATGCGCCCGCTGCGGGGACCCTGGCCCGCACAGAGCGTTCAACCCCAGCGTCGGGGGGATGGTGTGCATGACCTGCCGCCCACCAGGATCGGCCGCCCCCGCCCCGGAGACGATCGAACTCCTCGGGGCACTCCTCTCCGGCGATTGGCAGCGCGCCCACGAGGCGCAGAACCGGCACCGCTCCGAAGCCTCCGGGCTCGTCGCCGTCTACACCCAGTACCACCTAGAACGGCGCTTGCGCTCCCTGCGGCACGTGGAGCGGGCATGAGGAGAACGCCGCCGCGGCCACCCGATCCGCACCCGAGCGGGGCGCGCCCACCCGTGATCCCGGCAGAACTCGTGCCCAGGCATGTCGCGATCGTTATGGACGGAAACGGCCGGTGGGCGAACGCACGCGGCCTGCCCCGAACGGCGGGGCACGAAGCGGGGGAGGAGGTGCTCCTCGACGTCGTCGCCGGCGCGATCGAACTCGGCATCACTCACATCAGCGCCTACGCGTTCTCCACCGAGAATTGGAAACGATCCCCGGCCGAAGTGCGCTTCCTCATGGGCTTCAACCGGGACGTATTGCGCCGCCGCCGCGATCAGATGAACGAGTGGGGCGTGCGAGTACGGTGGGCGGGCCGGCGCCCGCGGTTGTGGAAATCGGTCATCGATGAACTCGAAACCGCGGAAGAGCTCACGCGGGGCAACACCACGTGCACGCTGACGATGTGTGTCAATTACGGCGGGCGGGCCGAACTCGCCGACGCGACCCGCGCCATCGCGGCCGAAGTCGCCGCGGGGCGCCTCAAACCCGAGCGGATCACGGAAAAAACCCTCGCCCGGCACCTCGACGAACCCGAACTTCCCGACGTCGACATGTTCTGGCGCACCGGCGGGGAGCGGCGCGCCTCCAACTTCCTCATCTGGCAGTCGGCGTACGCGGAGATGGTGTTCACCGAAAAACCGTGGCCGGACATCGACCGCCGGGATCTGTGGGAGGCGGCGCAGGAATACGCCCGCCGGGACCGGCGCTATGGCGCCGCGATCGACGCGGTCACCGCTGAAGATTAGGTCGGGCGCACTTCTCCGGCGGCGGCCTCCTGCCGGGCAGTGCCGGCCTCAGCCACAGAAGAGTCCTCGTCTCCGACTCCGGGGATCGGGCAGGACGCGGGCCGCGGATGGTTCCGGCGGTAGCGCACGATGACGGCGATAACGGCGAGGAGGGCGAGCGCGACGAGCGCCGCGCGGTACGGGTAGGTCTGGGCCTGAGTGAACAGGTATTTCCAGGCGAGGAAGCCACCCGTGGCGTAGAACAGCCCCCACACGAACGCGCCCGGGAGCTGGGCGATGAGGTATTTCCACCACGCGATCCGCAGGATCCCCGCGCCCGCTTGCACCATCGATTGGAAACCGACCGTCACGTAGGAGAGCGGGACCATCACCAGCCCCCACCGGTGCAACGCCCGCACCCCGGGATCGGCGCCGCCGCGGTCGAGCCACAACATCGTCTTGCGCAGCGGCCCGGTGCGGGGGGTAGTTTCGTTCTCCTGGTGTTTGCGGCTCGTGCGCAGCGCCCCTTCAGTGACGCCCCGCCCGAGCCAGTACATCATCTGCCCGCGGGCGAGTCCCATCGCCGAGAGCACACCAACGGCGAGCCAGTACGGCATCGCGGCAAGGAAATCAGGCACGGTACTCTCCGGTGTATTGGGCGGCTGCGCACGTAGAGCACAATCCGAAAATTTCGGCGGTGTGATCCACATCGACGAAGTTATGTTCCTGGGCGACCCGGGTCGCCCAGTTCTCAACCGTCTTCGCGTCAATCTCTACTGTACGCCCGCATTCGCG
>CAMXUZ010000272.1 GCA_947251855.1 uncultured Ruaniaceae bacterium | reverse complement strand
GCGCTCCTGCCAGGAGGTGTTGTTGACGCCGGATTTCGGCTGTGACTCTCGTATCGTCGCGATCGAGAGCTTCAGCGAGCTCGATGTCATCGGGAGCAGTCAGACCGACGAGTTCGGTCAATCGGCGTCGGTTGACTTCGTCTTCCAGCACCGTCCCGCTCCGGTTGTCGACCGGGGCGTTAACGGTTGGGGCATTCTTGCCCCACTCCCCGGCATACCCCCCGGCGCCGCGGATCGGTCTCCCGTGCAGGATCAGGCCGCCCCCGATTCCTGAGGGCCCGCCGTTGAGGTAGACGACATGCTCGTATCCTTGCGCGGCTCCAAAGAGCCACTCCGCCAGTGCGCCGTAGCTTGCGTCGTTTCCGACCGCGACCGGAAGCCCTAACCGCTCGGAGAGTTGGGCACCGAACTCCACCTCGCGCCACCCCAGATGCGGCGCGAGCCGGACGACCGCGTCGCTCTCGCGCACCAAGCCGGGTACCGCGACCCCGACACCGACGATTCTGACGTTCGCCAACTCTGCGCTGCGCCAGTCCGCAATGACGCGCTCGGCGGTTGCAATCGTCTCTGCCGGGGAGGGAATCTTCTTGGCTACCTCTCGTTTGCGGGCAAGAACGTTACCCCCCAGCCCGACGGCAGCAATTTCAATCGAATCAACCTCGGGGTTGAGGGAAATCGCAGCGACTGTCGACGACGGGCTCACCGAAGGCGAGGGTCGCCCTACCCGCCGGGTGGGAATCGGGTCGCCCTCGTTCAAAAGACCTTCGCTGACGAGTGTGGATACGAGGTCGGCAATAGTTGACCGGTTGAGGCCGGTTCTGGCGGTGAGCTCCGCTCGAGACAACGGTCCGTGATGGTGCGCAAGGCGCAGGACGGAACCCAGATTCGCCTTGCGTACGCCTTCGAGTCGAGCCCCCTGCTCCTGAATCATCGGCCTCCGACCTTCCCGTGGTATCGCTTCAGCTTACTGAGGCTCTCACAGCCCGCGTTCGTTGCAGATACCTTCCGCGCGTGATATGTCTTGGTTGTCAACATATTCGGTTTTGCTCAAGTCTAATGTTTAAGGTGGAACATTATGTCGCTCACTCCTGAAAGGTCCGACCGCTTTTCCTTCGGACTGTGGACTATTGGTTACAACGGCACCGACCCCTTCGGGGGACCGACTCGCCCAGCGCTCGACGTCGTCGAAGTGGTCGAAAAGCTCGATGAACTCGGCGCCTACGGTCTAACTTTCCATGACGATGATCTATTTGCCTTCGGCTCAACCGAGGCCGAACGCCAGCGGCAGATCGACCGACTCAAAGGAGCCATGGACGCCACGGGTATCGTCGTTCCGATGGTGACGACGAACTTGTTTTCGGCGCCGATCTTCAAGGACGGCGGGTTCACCTCGAACGACCGTCAGGTGCGCCGCTATGCGCTGCGCAAGGTCTTGCGCAACATCGATCTTGCCGCGGAGCTGGGAGCGCAGACCTTCGTCATGTGGGGCGGGCGCGAAGGTGCGGAGTACGACGCCGCCAAAGACGTCCAGGCGGCCCTCTCCAGGTACCGCGAGGCGGTTGATCTTCTGTGTGAGTATGTGAAGGATTCAGGTTACGAGCTGCGGTTCGCGATCGAATCGAAGCCGAACGAGCCTCGCGGTGACATCCTCCTACCGACGTTGGGGCACGCACTGGCGTTCATCGATTCATTAGAAACACCCGAGCTGGTGGGCATTAATCCGGAGGTCGGCCACGAGCAGATGGCGGGCCTGAACTTCACCGCCGGAATCGCCCAGGCGCTCTACCACGGCAAACTGTTCCACATCGACCTCAACGGTCAGCGCGGAGTCAAGTATGACCAGGACCTCGTCTTCGGACACGGAGACCTTCAGAACGCGTTTTCCCTAGTGGACCTGCTTGAGCACGGCGGGCCCGATGGTGGTCCGGCCTACACGGGGCCGCGGCACTTCGACTTCAAGCCCTCCCGCACCGAGGATGAGGCCGGTGTGTGGGATTCGGTCGCGGCGAACATGCGGATGTATCTGCTGCTCAAACAGCGCGCCGAGGCGTTCCGAGCCGACCCAGAGGTCCAGGCTGCGCTCGCGAACGCGAAAGTAGATGACCTCTCGACGCCGACATTGAATGAGGGGGAGGGATACGCGGAGCTGCTGCGCGATCGGGCATCATTCGAAGACCTCGATCCGGATGCGTACTTCGGTGGAAACGGGTTCGGGTTCGTTCGCCTCCAGCAGCTCGCGATGGAACACCTCATGGGAGCGCGGGGAGCGTAATGAGGCTTGTAGCGGGAGTCGACTCCTCGACGCAGGCGTGCAAAGTTGTCGTCGCCGACGCGGACACGGGTCGCATTGTTCGTCAGGGTCGCGCCCCCCATCCCGGCGGCACTGAGGTCGACCCAGAGGCCTGGTGGCAGGCCCTGCAGCAGGCGCTCGTGGAAGCGGGCGGACTGGAAGGCGTCAGCGCGATCGGAATTGCCGGTCAACAGCATGGCATGGTCGCGCTCGACGCTTCCGGGGAGGTGATCCGCGACGCATTGCTGTGGAACGATACCCGCTCCGCACAGGCGGCGGCTGACCTGACGACCGAGGTCGGAGCTGGTGAATACTCCCGCCGCACCGGACTTGTGCCGGTGGCCTCGTTCACCGCCACCAAGTTGCGCTGGCTTGCCGAAAACGAGCCGGAGAATGCCGACCGAATAGCGGCAGTCGCGCTCCCGCACGACTGGCTCCTATGGAGGCTGCGCGGTTACGGTCCCACCGAGAGCGATCCTCTGGGAGCCGA
Source organism: uncultured Ruaniaceae bacterium (assembly GCA_947251855.1). Next base: position 3,186 of record CAMXUZ010000272.1, on the reverse strand, counting down.
CCTCGAAGAGTTGGTCACCGACCGGTCGGAGGCATCGGGCACGGCCTACTTCAACTCGATGACCGATAGTTATGATCGGGAGCTCCTTGCCCGCTCTCTTCGGCGTACCGAGGCCGAAGGCATTACCCTTCCCAGGGTACTTGAGCCGGATGCGCATGTTCCTGGTCCCGGATGGATAGCATCCGCCGGCGCAGGCGATAACGCCGCCGCCGGGTTAGGGCTCGGACTCAGTCGCGGAGATGTCGTTATATCCATCGGCACGAGCGGAACCGTCTTCGCCTCGGCTCCCACACCCGTGACCGCCCCCAGCGAGACCGTTCCCGTTTTCGCGGACGCAGCCGGAGGATTTCTGCCCATCGTCACGACGTTGAACGCGGCCCGAGTCTTCGACGCGATCGGCGGCCTGCTCGGCGTCGACAACGCAGAGTTGGGTGCACTGGCGCTGCAAGCATCCCCCGGGGCCGGTGGGCTCGTCCTGCAGCCGTGGTTCGAAGGTGAACGCACTCCAAACCGTGCCGACGCGACCGCGAGCCTGTTCAATCTGACGCTGGCGACCACGACCCGGGAGAACGTCGCGAGGGCGGCGGTCGAAGGCGTGCTGTGCTCCCTCGCCTACGGGGTGGAGGCACTGAAGACCCACGGTCTACCCGCGGAACGCATTGTTCTGATCGGGGGAGCGGCGCAGAACCCTGCGGTGCAGGAGATTGCTGCCCAGGTATTCGCCGCGCCCGTGGTCGTTCCCGCGCCGGGTGAGTACGTGGCCCACGGAGCGGCGAAGCAAGCCTCGTGGGCGCTGGAGCAGGAGATGCCCGAGTGGCCACTGGTAATTGAGCGGGAGCTGCCTACTGATCACGTTCCCGGGATATATCGGGCCTTCAGATCCCGCATGTGAGTGTCCCGAGTGGGATCGGGCGGCCCCTTGCCGGACCCCACGATCCCACTCGTGTCGGGCTGCCGCCGAATCAACCCACGGGGGAGTGAGAGACGCCGGCGAGCTCAAGGATGAGGTCCCGCACTTCGGTTGCGCGGACTGCGGGACGAGAGGTCGAGGCATCGGAGCACAACAGCACCGGGCCGCGGCTCGGATCTTCAGGGAGACGTCCATGGCTGCCCCGAATGGGGGAGGGGTCCAGCGGTACGACGTCGAGCATGTAACGCATCCCCAGTTTCTTCCTCAGCACCGCACTGGCAGCCCGGAGCTTCACCCAGCGATCGTTGGGGTCCATGAAGAGCTCGACGGGATCATAGCCGGGCTTTTTATGAATTTCGACGAGTCGAGCAAAGTCTGGAGCGTTCGCGTCGTCAAGCCAGTAGTAGTACGTGAACCACGAATCCGGCTCGGCCACGAGCACGAGTTCCCCGGAGCGGGGGTGGTCGAGACCGTACGCGCGCTTTCCCTCCTCACCAAGTACTTCGGCGACGCCGGGGAGTGCTTCCAGCAGCTCGCGAACCTGCGGGACGTCGTCGGGGTCTCGGACGTAGACATGGGCCACCTGGTGGTCCGCCACCGCGAACGCCGGGGATGTCCACGTATCCAAGAGCTCACCCGTGTCGTTGTGATGTACATGTAGCAACCCGGCGCGGCGCAGTGCCCGGTTAACGTCCACGGCTCGGGAGACATCGGTGATCCCGTATTCGCTGAGTACCACGACCTTCGCTCCGAGAGCTTCGGCGTCGTCGAGCAGCGGGGCGAGCTCGGCATCCAGTTCCCGGGCTGCCCGGATGGCCTCCGGCCCAGAAGAACCGAATCGTTGTAGGTCATAATCGAGATGAGGCACGTAGGAGAGTGTCAGGTCGTGTTCGGGGAGCACTTTTCTCGTAGCACCGATGATCCAACGTGAGCTCTCGATCGAGGCGCCCGGCCCCCAGAAGGTGAACAATGGGAACGGGCCGAGATCCGAGACGAGTTCATCGTGAAGTTCCGGCGGCCAAGTCCAGCAGTCGGGTTCCTTGCGCCCGTCGGCGTAGTACACCGGGCGTGGGGTGACCGTCGTGTCGACGGTCGCTCCCATTGCATACCACCAGCAGACGTTCGCCACCCGGTAATCGGGTCGACTCTGCCGAATGGTCTCCCACACTTTCTCACCCTCGACAAGACCGTTGTGCTGACGCCACAGCAGCACGTCACCGAGGTCGCGGAAAAGCCATCCGTTCGCCACGATCCCATGCTCACTGGGCGGCCGGCCAGTGAGGTAAGTCGACTGCGCGGAGCAGGTGACGGCCGGCAGCACTGTCTCGAGCGTCGCTCGGTACCCGGCCTCCGCCACGCGAGAAAGGCGGGGCATGTGCTCCAACAGCCGCGGCGTGAGAGCCACGACGTTGAGCACCAGCAGCTTGTTCATGCATCCTCCAGTCCAAGTGAGCGCAGATGGTCCCGCGCGTGGTCGAGTTCGGCTGCGAGGCCTGCGACGAGTCCAGCGTCGTCTTTAGGGCGCTGAGCCTCGGGCAGCACGCCCCAGGTGTAGGTCTCCACTTCCAGGTGGTTGGTCAACGCACGCTCCCCACCGATCAGTTCCCGGGCAGCGGCTACCAACTGACGATCAGTATTCGCCAGCGGGGGCTCGGGAGCCGCGTGCAGCGGCAAATGGAAGTGGACCCGCCACGGGTGTTCCGCCGGCAGACCGTCTTCGCCGAGGGCATCCGGCAGGTCGTCTCGAGTGAGCACCCCCGCAGCGGCGGGTTCTCGTACTTGGTGGAGAAACCGGTCCTCCACGAATTCGCCCAGCGCTGCTCTTGCCCCGGCCGGGTCCTCCACGTGGAGCGCGGCCGAGAGCTGACTCTTGACTACCGGCAAGCCAGCCGCGGTGAGCCGGTCGATCGCCTCGGGGGCGTCCTCGAAGGCGGTCGCCAGATGACAGGTGTCCACGCAGACACCGATGTATTCAGTATCAACGCCCTCGAGTTCCGCAACGGCCTGCGCCGTGGTCTCGATCAGGCAGCCCGGCTCCGGCTCGAGCCCCACGCGGATGTGCCGCCCGGTCCGTTCACGCAAGCGCGCCAGTCCTGCGGCGAGTTCATCCAGTTGGGAACGCGCTGCGGCGCTCGCTTCGGGGGGCCATGGGGATTGCCACGCGAGCGGGAGGGTGCTGATACTTCCGAGCGCGATGTCTTCGGGCAGGAGCGCCGCGAGGACGGTCGCCGCATCGAGTGTGTACTCGAGCCGATCGGGTTCGCTCCAATCGGGCC
>CAMXUZ010000271.1 GCA_947251855.1 uncultured Ruaniaceae bacterium | reverse complement strand
GGGCCACCCGCGCCGCCCTGCAGCTCACTGCGCTCCAACTCGTCGCCGACCGCGGGCTCGATCAAGTCACGGTCGAGGACATCACCGAAGAGGTCGGGGTCCCCCCGCGAACGTTCTTCAACTACTTCGCCACCAAGGAGGAGGCCCTCATCGGCACGGACCCCGACCTCCTGCCCGCGCTCACCGAGGCGCTCCGGGCCCGGCCCGCAGGCGAATCCCCACTGACGGCGCTGCGCGAGGTGCTCCTCGCCGTCGCCACCCGCATCGCGGACGCGAGGGAGATCTGGCGCCTCCGGATGGCCCTGGGTCACCAGCACCCCGAGCTGTTCCACACCGCCGCGACGGCCACCGCGCGGATCGATTCCGCCCTCGCACACGTGATCGCGGAGCGCACCGGCACCGACCCCGATCACGATCCCCTGCCCCGGCTCGTCACGGGCGCAGCATCGGCCACTCGGCGCACCGCCCTGCACCTATGGGCGCGAGGAAACTTCCGTGAGCCCTATCCTGAAGTCCTCGCCCGATGCTTTGATGAATTCACCACCCTCATGTCCACCCGCTGACCGGTACCCACGCCGGTTCCTCACGAAGAAGGTCCTGTGCCACTTCTCCGAATGATCCTGCACCACCTCAAGCCCTACTGGGCGTGGATCGTGGCGATCGTGATCTTCCACCTCACCGCCACCCTTGCAGCGCTCCTTCTTCCCAGCCTCAACGCCTCGATCATCGATCAGGGCATCGCGAACGGGGACGTCCCCTTCATCTGGAACACCGGCGTACGCATGCTCGGGGTCACGCTCCTGCAGGTGAGCGCCGCGATCGCGGCGGTGTACTGCGGGGCGCGCACGGCGATGTCCGTCGGCCGGGACATCCGCGCCCGCTTCTACGCCCAGGTGAACAAACTCGGTTCCCTCGACGTCTCCCGCTTCGGCGCCGCGACCCTCTCCACCCGCGGCACCAACGACGTCCAACAGGTGCAGATGCTCACCCTGCTCACCCTCAACCTCATGGTCACCGCCCCGATCATGTCGGTCGGCGGCGTGGTGATGGCCCTGCGGGAGGACGCCGGCCTCGCGTGGCTCGTGTGGGTGGCCGTGCCGACCCTGTTCGTCATCGTCGCGATCCTCGTCAAACTCCTGCTCCCCCTGTTCCGGCAGATGCAGGAACGTCTCGACGGCGTCAACGCCGTCCTGCGTGAACAGATCATGGGGATCCGGGTCGTGCGCGCGTTCGTGCGCGAGGATTACGAGACCGACCGCTACGCCCGCGCGAACCAGGCGCTGACGAACGTCTCGATCCGGGTGGGGAGCATCTTCGTGCTGATGATGCCGCTGATCATGGTGATCCTGCAGGTCGCCACCGCCGCGGTGCTGTGGTTCGGCGGGCACCGCGTGGAGACCGGGGATATCGAGGTCGGCTCCCTCACCGCCTTCATGCAGTACCTCCTGCAGATCCTCGTCGCGGTGATGATGGGGGTCTTCATGGTGATGATGGTCCCGCGCGCCGCCGTGAGCGCCGAACGCATCACCGAGGTGATCCGCACCGAACCCTCCCTCCCCGTGGGCACCGGCGTGTCCGACGACGTCGCCCGCATGCTCCGTACGCCAGGTTCCGGCACGCTGGAGTTCCGCGGGGTGAGTTTCGGCTACCCGGGGGCGGAGCACGACGTCGTCTCGGATGTCTCCTTCGCCGCCCGGCCGGGCCAGACGACGGCGATCATCGGCTCGACCGGATCCGGCAAATCGACCCTCGTGCGGCTCGCCTCACGCATGTTCGACCCCCGCGAGGGGGAGATCTCCGTCTCCGGGGTGCCGCTGACGGCGTTCACCCCCGAGGATCTCGCCGGGATCGTCGCCGTCGTACCCCAGAACCCGTACCTGTTCTCGGGAACGGTCGCGACCAACCTGCGCTTCGGCAAGCCCGATGCGAGCGAGGAGGAGCTGTGGCAGGCGCTGCGGATCGCCCACGGTGAGGAGTTCGTTAAGGCCAAGAAGGAGCAGCTCGATTCGGCGATCTCCCAGGGTGGCACGAACGTCTCGGGCGGGCAACGCCAGCGCCTGTCCATCGCCCGTGCGCTCGTGACCGAGCCGCAGGTGTACTTGTTCGACGATTCCTTCTCCGCCCTCGACGTCACGACCGATGCCCAGGTCCGGGCCGCGCTGAAGGAGGCGACGAAGGATCGCACGATGATCATCGTCGCCCAACGCGTCTCCACCATCCGCCACGCGGAACAGATCGTCGTGCTCGACGCGGGCCGCGTGGTGGGGCTGGGCACCCACGAGGAACTCATGGAGACCTGCCCCACCTACATCGAGATCGTGCACTCCCAGGCGGGAGCGGACGACCCGCACGTCGGGGCCGCCCCGAACACCGGTGAGACCGGCGGCAGCCCGGCGGGGAACGGAGAGACGCAATGAGCGACGAAACACCTGAAACCGGCGCTGAGGAAACGGCGGAATACGGCGCCCCGAACCAGCGCGTGAAGAACCTGTGGGGCTCGACGAAGCAGCTCGGCGCGCGCCTGGGGCCCGAACGCGGCCCGCTCGGGGTCGTCATCGCCCTCATCATCGCCTCCGTCGTCCTTTCCGTGCTCGCCCCGCGGATCCTCGGCCAAGCCGTCGACGTCATCTACTCGGGATTCATCGGCGGGCGCCTTCCCGCCGGGGCGGATCTGCAGAGCCTCATCGATCAGGCGAACGCCGAGGGGAACACCGACTACGCGGAGATGCTCGCGAAGTCCGGAGTGACCCCCGGGGTCGGCATCGACTTCGGGCTGCTCGGGCAGAAGATCGGGATCCTCATCGCGATGTACGTCGGTGCCGCGCTGTTCCAGTGGTGGAGCGGGTACCTGCTCAACCTGCTGGTGATGCGGGTGGTGTACAAACTCCGCGAAGACATCGAGACGAAGATCAACAACCTTCCCCTCGCGTTCTTCGACTCCCGCCAACGCGGGGACATCATGAGCCGGGTGACCAACGACGTCGATAACGTCCAGAACGCCCTGCAGCAAGGCTTCAGCCAGGCCCTCAACTCAGCTCTGCGGGTGGTCGGGATCGCGGCGATGATGTTCCTCCTCTCCTGGCGCCTCGCGCTCATCGCCCTCATCGCGTTGCCGCTCACCGCGCTCGTCGCCGGCCTGCTCGGCTCACGCTCACGGAACAAGTTCACCGAGCAGTGGCGCGAAACCGGCCGGCTGAACGGGCACATCGAGGAGACCTTCTCCGGGCTGGAGCTCGTGCGGATCTTCGGGCGCTCGGAGGACATGATGGCCGAGTTCGACGAACGCAACGACGCCCTGTACCGCTCGGCGTTCACCGCCCAGTTCTTATCGGGCTCGATCATGCCGCTCATGCAGTTCGTCTCGTTCCTGTCCTACGTGCTCATCGCCGTCGCCGGGGCGCTGCGGGTCGCCTCGGGCCACATCACCCTCGGGGATGCGACTGCGTTCATCCAGTACTCGCGGGAATTCTCCCAACCCCTGAGCCAACTCGGGGGGCTCGCGAACATGGTCCTGTCCGGCCTCGCCTCCTCCGAGCGGTGCTTCGAACTGCTCGATGCCGAGGAGCAGACTCCCGACCACCCGACCTCGCAGCTGCCCCGCCACACCGATGGCCACGTGGAGTTCGACGACGTCTCCTTCTCCTACCGGCCCGACACCCCGCTCATCGAGAACCTCTCCCTGGCCGTGAGCCCGGGCGAGACGGTCGCGATCGTCGGCCCGACCGGCGCGGGCAAGACCACCCTCGTCAACCTCATCATGCGGTTCTACGACCTCGACTCCGGGCGGATCCTCATCGACGGCATCGACACCGCCACCCTCACCCGCCAACAGGTGCGC
>CAMXUZ010000270.1 GCA_947251855.1 uncultured Ruaniaceae bacterium | reverse complement strand
CGTCCGTCGCCGACTGTTGGGCGGCCCGCGCCGACAGGATGCTCGCGACGAGCGCAGCGAGTTCCGCCTCGTCCGGCTCGCCCTTGACTACTTTGATTCCGGGCAGGCCAGCGCTCACGGCTTCAGCGAGCGCGGCGATCTGGGGATCCGTCGATGAGGTGCTCACAGCGGGATGTTCCCATGCTTCTTCGCCGGTAGTTGCGCGCGTTTCGTCCGCAGCGCCCGAAGGCCCCGCACGATCTGTGCGCGCGTCTCCGCAGGATTGATGACGGCGTCGATGTAGCCGCGTGCCGCCGCGTCCCACGGGTTGACGATCGCCTCCTCGTACTCGTCCACGAGCCGCTCCCGCTCCGCCTCGACGTCGCCGCCGGCATCTTCCACCTCTTTCAGCGCGCGCCGCTGGAGGATGTTCACCGCCCCGGAGGAACCCATCACGGCGATCTGGGCGGTGGGCCAGGCAAGGTTGATGTCGGCCCCGAGCTTCTTCGACCCCATGACGATGTAGGCCCCGCCGTAGGCTTTGCGGGTGATCAGGGTGATGAGCGGCACCGTCGCCTCGGCGTAGGCGAAGATGAGTTTCGCACCACGGCGGATGATCCCGTTCCACTCCTGGTCGGTTCCCGGCAGGAAGCCCGGCACGTCGACGAACGTGAGCACCGGGATGTTGAACGCATCGCAGGTGCGCACGAACCGGGCGGCCTTCTCGGAGGCGGCGATGTCGAGCGTTCCGGCCATCTGCTGGGGCTGGTTGGCGACGACGCCGACCGGGTACCCCTCGACGTGACCGAACCCCACGATGATGTTCTGCGCGTAGAGGGGCTGCACCTCCAACAACTCGCCGTCGTCGAGGACGTGCTCGATCACGGTGAGCATATCGTAGGGCTGGTTGTCGGAATCGGGCACGATCTCGTTGAGTCGCAGGTCTTCGTCGGTGACCTCCAGGTCCGATTCCACCGGATACACGACCGGATCGGTGAGGTTGTTCGGCGGAAGGTAGGAGAGCAGCGCGCGCACGTATTCGAACGCGTCGTCCTCGTCGGAGGCGAGGTAGTGGGCGACCCCGGATCGTTCGTTGTGGGTGTGCGCGCCGCCGAGCTCCTCGAACCCGACGTCCTCGCCGGTGACGGCGCGGATGACGTCGGGGCCGGTGATGAACATGTTCGAGGTCTGATCGGCCATGACGATGAAGTCGGTGAGCGCGGGGGAGTAGACGGCCCCGCCTGCGCTCGGGCCTAGGATGAGCGAGATCTGGGGAATCACCCCGGAGGCGGCAACGTTGCGGCGGAAGATCTCCGCGAACTGGGTGAGCGCGGCGACCCCTTCCTGGATCCGGGCGCCGCCGCCGTCAGAGATACCGATGATCGGGACGCCTGTGCGCAGGGCGAAGTCCATCACCTTGGTGATCTTCTCCCCGTGCACTTCTCCGAGGGACCCGCCGAACACGGAGAAGTCCTGGGAGTAGATACACACCTGACGGCCGTCGATCGTGCCGTACCCGGTGATGACGCCGTCGCCGGCGATCTTTCGTTTATCGAGCCCGAAATTCGTGGAACGGTGCATCGCGAACGCGTCGAGCTCCACGAAACTGCCGTCGTCGAGCAACGCTTCGATCCGGTCCCGTGCGGATTTCTTGCCCCGCGCGCCCTGCTTTTCTCGGGCGATCTCCGCGAGCGCCTCGGGTCCCTCCACGGTTCGACGGCGTAATTCCTGGATCTTTTCGGCAGTTGTCGTCTTCACAACCGCCAGCGTAGTTGTATAAACCCCTCAGTGCCTTCACGAACTCACCCGATTGGCGCGCCGGTTACTTGTAGAAGTGCCACAACAAGAACAGGTGGTGCCCGAATTCCCGTGAGCCGACGCACACTTGCCACGTGCCGCGCGCGGGCCGCACGCGCGGTGAACGCCGGCATACGCACGAGGTTAGGCTGGCGGAGGTCAAGGCGGCGAGGGGAGTGTAGGTGCAGTTGGAAGGCAGAGTTGCGCTCGTGACCGGCGGCGGGCGCGGGATCGGCCGCGGCATCGTCGAGAGGTTCCTGGAAGAGGGCGCGTGCGTTGTGGTGATGCAACGCAGCGGACTGGACCACGAGCTCGCCGAAGACCCGCGCGTCGCGGGTATCGAGGCTGATCTCGCCGACCCGGAAGCGATCTCACGCGGCGTTGACCAGGCCGCCGAGCGGTTCGGTGGTATCGATATCGTCGTGAACAATGCGGGCGTGATGTTCGAGCGCAGCCCGAGCGAGATCCGGCTTTCCGAGTGGCAGCTCATGGCCACGGTCAACCTCCAGGCCCCGCTGCTTATCGTGCAAGCGGCGCTCCGCTATCTACCGGCAGGCGGGAGCATCATCAATATCGGTTCGATCGAAGGTGTGGGCGCCAACCCGCAGCACGCGGCGTATTGCGCCACGAAGGCGGGCGTTCACGGTATGACCCGCGCCCTCGCCGTCGACCTGGGGACCAGCGGGATTCGCTGCAACGCGATCGCTCCGGGCTGGATCGATTCGGACCTGAGCGAGCAGTACCTCAACTCCCGCGCCGACCCCGTGTCGGCCCGCGAAGAGCTGGAGCGCCTGCATCCGATCGGTCGCACGGGGCGCCCCGCGGATGTTGGCAGTCTCGCGGTCTTCCTCGCAAGCGATCACGCCGCATTCCTCACCGGCGAAATCATCACCCTCGACGGCGGCAGAACAGCGATGCTGCCCAACCCCCGGTGACCGCTGCTCGGTGGCCGTTCCTCAGTCATGGGGCAGTAATCGCATCCACCTCCTCGGGCGGAGCCGGGTAGGGTATGAACCCCGATGCGCGCCCCGACCTGGGAGGCCCGACATGAGGAACGATCGCGCGTGGCACGGCTGCGTATTCATCGCGATGAGTCTCGACGGCTTCATCGCCAAACCCGGCGGCGACCTCGCCTGGCTCACCGACCCGGAACCAAGAGCCCATACCGGCTCCGGCACGGATCATCCCGCCCGGGAATGGGAGACCTTCTTTCCGACCGTCGACGCGGTTGTCATGGGCCGCCGCACCTACGAAACCGTCGCGGGCTTCGATGCGTGGCCCTTCACCGGTAAACCCGTGATCGTGCTGAGCGCGAGTCCCCCGAGCGATCCCCGCATCCAACCCGCCCACGACGTTGAGGAGGCGGCCGCGCTTCTCGGCAGCCTCGGTGCCCAGCGCGCCTACATCGACGGCGGGCAGACCATCCAGTCCTTCCTCGCCGCGGAGCTCATCGACGAGATCACTATTTCCATCGCGCCGATCCTCCTCGGCCGCGGCCACCGCCTGTTCGGAGAGCTTGACGCCGACGTCCACCTCACCCTGCGCGGCCACCACGCGACCGCAAGTGACGGGCTCGTGCGGGCGACGTACGACGTCGAGACGCGAAAAGACCCAGCCCCCTCTCCGGAAATCCCCAGGTTCAGGTGAGAGGGTAGAGCAATGCCGATCCTCGTCGTCCCCGAAACCGCATCGACCCAAGATGAGCTCCTGCGCGCCGTCGCCGACCGCGCCGACGAGTGGCCGCACCTGTCCGGGCTCCGCGCCGAACGGCAGCACCGCGGTAGGG
>CAMXUZ010000269.1 GCA_947251855.1 uncultured Ruaniaceae bacterium | reverse complement strand
GTGGAGATGAAGTTGTAGCCGAACAGGAACAGCATCCCGAGGAACGTGATCTGCAGATACTCCCGGGCCGACGCGAGAATCTCGGCCGGAGTGCCCATCACCTGCAACAGAAGGTCCGAGAGGAAGAACCCGGCGGCGCCTAGAACCAGTGAACCGGCGAAGAGGATGACGACGAACGCGTTGAGGTACCGCGTCAATCCCTCCTCATCACGCCGACCTCGCTGCTGGGAAAGGATCGCTAGGGCAGCGTTGTTCATCCCGATGACGAACGAGAGCACCGTGAAGATGAGCGTGGAGGAGATCGCCACCGCGCCGAGCGCTTGCGCTCCCAAGAGGTTCCCGACCCACAGATTGTCCACGAGTTGGTAGGAGGCCTGGAGCAGGTTCGCAACCATGATGGGACCGGAGAAGGTCACCAACTGCTTGAGTAGGGCCCCGCTGGTGAAGTCCGTACCCGTGGTCGGCATCGCACTCTTTCATCGACGATTGTGGCTGCCGGAAGGATACCAAGCACGGCGCGTCGGCCCGTCGGCGGCGAACGCGCGGGCCGGCATAATAGCTCGCTCGGGGTCTTCTGAATCTGCTACGTTGACGGAGTGAAGAACTGAGTGTGCCCTACCTGCGGCCGCGGCCGGTGCCCGGCAGGTTTTCCTCCGACCTGGAACACTCATGTCTTCTCGCAATTCCCATGCAGCTCCCGAAGCTTCCCATCTTTGGCTCGACGGCGTGTCGTTCGCCTTCGGTGAGCGGCGGGTCCTCACCGACGTCTCGTTCACCGTCCCGGCCGGCGACCGGGTCGGTCTCATCGGCGAGAACGGGGCGGGCAAGTCCACCTTGCTCCGCATCATCGCCGGCGGGTTAGAACCGTCGGCAGGCACGTTCGGGGCAGCGGCCCCGGGCCGGGCACCGGAGGTCGGGCTCCTCCACCAGGTACCGCCCTTCGCCCCCTCCGACACCGTTGGCGAGGCGGTCGAATCCGCTATCGCTCCGGCCCGGCGTGCCCTTGAGTCCATCACGCATCTCGCCACAGCGATTGAACAGGACCCGGAAAGCACCCGGGCCGCCGCGGCATACGCGGGGGCGTTGGAAGCGGCCGATCGGCTGGGCGCGTGGGAGGTGGAGGCGAAAATCAGCGCGATGTTGGCAGGGCTCCAACTATCCGAGATCCCTTTCGCTCGCCCGACCCGTACGCTTTCCGGCGGGCAGCACGCCCGGTTGGCTCTCGCGTGGCTGCTGCTCCGAGCGCCGGATGTACTGCTCTTGGACGAGCCGACGAATCATCTTGACGACGAAGCCAGCGCCCACCTCGTCGCTGTTCTCTCCGCCTGGCGAGGGCCGGTACTCATGGCGAGCCACGATCGTGCCTTCCTCGACGAGAGCGCGACCTCACTCGTCGACCTCGACCCCGCCGCGGTCCCACACTCCCGTTCGCATCCGCTCGTTCAAGACGGGCCCGGCTCGGGCATCGGCGTGACCCGATTCACCGGCACCTACACGGATTATCTTGCTTTTCGCAGAAATGCGCGCCTGCAGTGGGAGCGCCAATACCGAGACGAACAAGCAGAACTCGCCCGCCTTCGCTCGGCGGTGAAGGATCAGCAGACGGTCGGGCATGCGGATTGGAAACCTCGCACCGAGGTACGGATGGCGCAGAAATTCTACGCCGATCGCAACGCGAAGACCGTCTCGCGCCGAGTCAACGATGCCCGAACTCGGCTCCGGCGGCTCGAGGAGAGTCAGCTACGCAAGCCACCCGCGGAGCTGGAGTTCCGAGGGCTACCCACCGATCTGGGAACGACGGCGGGAACTGGGCCCGTTCTCATCGCCACCGACGTTCGCGTAACCGGCCGCCTCCGCCCAACATCGATACACATCAGCCGCGGTGAGAAGTGGCTCATCACCGGTGCGAATGGCGCGGGCAAATCCACGCTCCTCCTGCTCCTCGCCGGCGAGCTAGCCCCAACGAGCGGGCACGTCACCCGCTTGACGCGGGAGCGGATCGGCCTGCTCAGCCAAACTCTTCATCTGCCCGATCCCCGCGGGCGGGGCGCGAGCCGCACCGCCGTCGAAACCTACACCGACCTCGTCGGCACTGAGCGGGCGCAGCGAATCCCGTTGCGCTCCTTCGGATTACTTGCCGGCCGCGATGAGAACCGACCGATCGCGCTGTTGAGTGTCGGGCAACAACGCCGACTCTCCTTGGCAGCCCTCCTCGCCGATCCACCAGAGATCCTGCTTCTGGACGAGCCGACGAACCACTTCTCCCTCAGCCTCGTCTCCGCCCTGGAATCCGCCGTTTCCGCTTATCCCGGAACGGTCGTCATCGCGTCCCACGACCGCTGGTTACGCGCCCGGTGGGCGGGGCGGAGCCTAGCGCTACCTCAGTAGCCCGCTCGCGGGCACGCTACTTCGTCGGCGCCGCCTCCTGCCCCGCGGCGGCGCCGGCGGCAGAGGCCATCTTCTTCGCGATGAGTTCGATCGCCTTCGTGGGCATCACTCGGGAGAGGCGGTCGAGGAGTTTGGCATCGTTTCCGATCCGCACCCGCACCTTCCCCTTCGCGACCGCCTCGACGATCTGCCGGGC
>CAMXUZ010000268.1 GCA_947251855.1 uncultured Ruaniaceae bacterium | reverse complement strand
GGGTGTGCGCCGATGGGCGGCTGGATCCGCGCAGCGCCGCGGCCCGGCTTGCGCAACTCCTGCCGGAGGACCGGGTGGTCGTCTCCGACGGAGGGCACTTCATCGCGTGGGCGAACATGTATTGGCCCGTGCACGCGCCGGACCGCATGGTCATGGTCGGCACGGCGTTCCAGGCGATCGGTCAGGGTTTCCCCTCCGTGCCGGGGGCGGCGCACGCGAAGCCGGACGCCACGGTCGTCCTCTCCTCCGGAGACGGCGGCGGGCTGATGGCCTTGCCCGACCTCGAGGCGGCGGTACGGGTGGCCGGAGGCCGGGGCGTCGCGGTGATCTGGAACGACGCCGCCTACGGCGCGGAAATCCACCTGTACGGGCTCAAGGGGCTCACCCGTGAACCGATGCTCATCCCGGAGGTGAACTTCGCCGGCCTCGCCGATTCCCTCGGGGGCCGGGGCGTGGTCGTCCGCCGGGTGGAGGATCTCGATGTCGTGGGGGAGTGGGCGCAGCAGCCGGTCGCCGAGCGCCCTTTCCTGCTCTTGGATCTCCGGGTCTCTCAGCAGGTGCGGGCCCCGTACCAGGACGAGGTCATCCGCATCAACTCCTGACCCGTCGGCCGGGTCCGCTCCGATCTGCGGGCCTGCTCCGACCAGCGGATCTGCTCGAGAATTGTGTAATGCCGGTAAAAGTTGCGAACTGCCGGCCTAAGACAGTTCTCGATTCGGGGGCAGCGAGGGGCAGCCGCGGGACGGCGGGGTCAGCGGGTAGAACTCATTCGTGGTCGGCCATGAAGCCGGCGAAGAACCCGTTGAGCTCCTCGCGGGCAGTCAGCGGCAGGATGTGCGCAACGTACTGGTCGGGGCGAACGGCGACCACCGCGCCGTCCCGGGAGATTTCTCGGGACTCGAAAACGTCCGGCTCGGGAAGGGCGCAGTAGACCTTCTCCCAGTCGATGAGATCGAACGGGCCGGTTTGGGGCAGGAAAACCTTTGGCACGGACATGAGGTCCAGGTCCTGGAATGGCTGCTGGTAGATGACCTTGAGATCGAACACGCGATCCACGTCGCCACCGGCAGGGGTGAACCGATGATAGAAGGATTGCGGGGAGTCCGCCCACGACGCCCAACGCGCAAGTTCGGAATCCTCTCCGGCCGCGGGGGAGTCAGCGAAGACGTAGACTCGCCAGCGCCCATCGGCCCGGTGGTGGTGACCGAGGTGGACGCTGTTGCCCTCGCTCAGGAGGGTGACGAGTTCGGACTTGAAGCGCTTGCCCAATGGGAAACCTGCGGCGAGCGCCTGGCAAGCGTCCTCAGCGATCACGAGGGAGGGCTCGTATTGGGTCATGAAGCCCGAGGGGAATTCCGCTGTCGCGAGGTAATAGGTCGCGAGTTGTTTGGGGTCGTCGATCTCGTCGGGTTTGCGGGCCATGAGGCTCGACCATTCCCGATCGAAGTCGATGAGTTGTTGGGCCACGGGCTGGCGTTCGGCGGAGTAGGTCGAGAGTAGCTCGCCAGTGGCCTGGCCGGTGAGCACCGAACCGAGTTTCCAGCCGAGGTTGAAGCCGTCCTGCATCGAGACGTTCATGCCCTGGCCCGCTTTCGCGGAGTGGGTGTGGCAGGCATCGCCGGTGAGGAATACCCGGGGGTGACCCTCGTCGTCGTCAACGTCGACATCGTCGAACTTATCGGTCACGCGGTGGCCCACCTCGTAGACGCTGTGCCAGGCGACGTGCTTGACGTCGAGCGTATAGGGGCGCAGGATTTCATTCGCCTTGGAGATGATCTCTTCGATCGGCGTCTCGCGCACCTGCGCACTCGCCCCTTCGCCCACATCCCCGAGGTCGATGTACATCCGGGCAAGGTAGCCGCCTTCGCGCGGGATGTGCAGGATGTTCCCGGCCTCGGCGTTGATCGCGCACTTGGTGCGCCAGTCGGGGAAGTCCGTATTGACGAGGGCGTCCATCACGCCCCACGCGTGCATAGAGACCCCGCCGATGTGTTGACGGCCGATAGATCTTCGCACCCGGGAGTGGGCGCCGTCGCAGCCGACGACGTACTTGGCGTGCACGGTGAGCTCCTCACCCTCGTGGTCTCCGGCGCTGCGGCGCAGGCTGACCTCGACGGGGTAGACCCGGCCATCGTGGTGAACCGTGAGGTCGACGTATTCAATACCGTAATCCGGGGTGATCCTGCCGGGCCCGAAATAGGCGGCCTCAGCGAAGTAGTCGAGTACGCGGGCCTGGTTGACGATGAGGTGGGGGAATTCGCCGACGTCATCGGCGTAATCGACGGTGCGTTCGGTACGAATGATGTGCTCAGGGTTCTCCGGGTCCGGGTTCCAGAAATTCATGTGCCCGATGTTGTAGGCCTCGGCGGTGATGTGTTCGGCGAACCCGAAGGCTTGGAAGGTCTCGACGCTCCGGGGTTGGATCCCGTCGGCTTGGCCGAGCTCGAGGCGGCCGGGGCGGCGCTCAATGACCCGTGTCGTCAGGCTGGGGTAGTAGGACATCTGAGCGGCGAGCAGCATGCCGGCGGGCCCCGACCCGACGATCAGCACATCGACTTCGCGCGGGAGGTCGTTGGGGCGCTCGAGACCGGTTCCCGCCGCGGGCTGTTTGCGAGGCTCTTGCGATACGTACCCGTGATGGTGAAACTGCATTGTTCGATTCCCTTCCTCGGACGACTGCGTCGAGGTCCCGTGGCGCGGTGTTCGCTATATGAACACGAGATTCTACTTTCGAACAGATCGTATATGATGGCGGAAGCCAGGGCAACAAAGACGCCCACCCCAAGGAGGAGCCCGTGGTTGCCACACCGCCGTCGACAGCAGGGTCGCAAACCTTGAGTCGGGGGATCCGGGTGTTGGAGATCCTTTCCGAGGCGGGAACGCCACTGACCATCGACGAAACCGCGAGCCGTCTCGGGGTGCACCGTTCGAACGCGTATCGCCTCGTGCGGACCCTGGAGGAACACGGGCTCGTGGGCAGGGATCCGCGTGGCGGGCTCGTGCTCGGCGCGCGTCTCGCGGCGCTGGCGGCCGGAGTCGATCGGGACCTGCAGGCCGAAGCCCTGCCCGAACTCACGGCCGCAGCGAACGAACTGGGCATGACGTGTTTCGTCGCCGTGCTCGATCGCGAGGAGTGCGTGACGCTCACGTCCGTGGAGCCGCGGCACGCCGTCGCTGCCGTTGCCCAGCGACCCGGCACCCGTCACTTCGTGGGGGTGGGGGCGCCGGGCCGGGCGATCCTTGCACAGGTTCCCCGAGCGGATTGGCCGTCACAGGTGAGTGCGCACGTTGTCGAGGACGTGCGCGGGGGAGGGGTGGGGGGCGCGTTCCTCTCCTACGACGAGGTCATCCCGAACCTGCGCGCGGTCGCGGTGCCACTTGGCGTTCGCGGGCACGCCCCTGCGTCGGTGGGGGCGGTATACGTTTCCTCGGAGCGCTCCACTGAGGCGATCGGGGCGCGGCTTCGTGGCGCCGCGGAGGCGATCATCGCAGCGCTGGGCGGCTAGCGCCGCGCATGTGGCCTTAGGTCCGCACCCCGACGATGGGGGATTTCGCCTGTTCCTCCTCGGCTTCAGGGCCGAGGGGGATGCCCGAACGGTCCCGCAGGAGCGAGGAGGCGATGAGGCCGATGAGGGTCATCCCCGCGAGGTACCACGCCACGGAGGACGTTGACCCAGTGCGTTGAACGAGCGTCTCGGCGATCGTTGGCGCGAACGCCCCACCGAGGATCGCGCCGATCGCGTACGAGATCGACACCCCGGAGAAGCGCACAGTGGCGGGGAACAATTCGGCGTAGAGGGCCGCTTGGGGGCCGTAGGTGAACCCGAGTCCGATCGTGAGGATAGCGAGGCCGAGGAACAGCAGCCAGACGTTGCCCGAATCGACGAGGGGGAACAGCGTGAACACCCCGACCCCTTGCAAGATCCAACCGAGGACGTAGGTGTTGCGGCGCCCGAACTGGTCCGACACGAACCCGGCGATGAGGGTGGAGATGAGCCACGTCACCGCAGACGCCGTCACCGCCCAGAGCACCGGGCCCCGTTCGAGCCCAAGGCCGTCGGGGTTCGTGGCGTAGCGCTGGATATAGCCGCCGGTGGTCATGTACCCCACGGCGTTGTTACCCGCAAACACGAGTGCCGCGATGAGGACGAGTGGTGCGTGCTTCCTGAACAGTACCCCGATGGGCGCGCTCGCCTGCTCCTTGCGTTTGGCGATTTCGAGGAATACCGGGCTCTCTTCCACTCTCCGGCGGATGTAGTAGCCGAGGAGGATGAGCACGATGGACAGGAGGAATGGGATCCGCCAGCCCCACCGTAGGAACGCATCACCCGGCGCGATCGTCGTCATCAGCGCCATCACCCCGGAGGAGAGCAGCAGGCCGATGGGAACCCCGATCTGTGGGGCTGCCCCGAACGCGCCTCGCCGATCGCTAGGTGCGTGCTCGACGGCGAGGAGAACGGCGCCGCCCCACTCGCCGCCGGCGGAGATCCCCTGAAGGATCCGCAGGAGGATGAGGAGGATCGGAGCGGCGATACCGATACTCGCGTAGGTGGGCAGCACTCCGATGAGGGTGGTTGCCACGCCCATGAGGATGAGGGTGAGCATGAGGACCAAGCGGCGCCCATAGCGGTCGCCGAGGTGCCCGGCGAGAAATGCACCGAGCGGGCGGAACAGGAAGCTGATCCCCACGGTGGCGAACGAGAGGATCTGGCCCACACCGGTGCCCGCCGGTTCGAAGAAGAGTTCGCCGAAGACGAGGCCGGCGGCGGTGGCGTAGATGAAGAAGTCGTACCACTCCACAGCGGTACCGACGATGGTGGCGAACAGTACGCGCCAATCTTCTTTTCCGATCGACCCGCGACGAGGTGTGGTTGCACCCATCATTGTGGCTCCTTGTATTGACGACGTCATTGTGCGACATACCGGTGGGCGAGAGGATGGCTCGCTTGCCCAGATGCGACACGATCATATACGATTTCAAATACGACGCAAGAGCGAGGAGGCTCCGTGACCGACTCACGATTCTCCGGGCTACCGAAGCGCCCGGGCAAAATTGTTGCCGTGCACCTTAGCTATGGTTCGCGCGCGGATCAGCGGGGTCGCCGGCCCGCGGCGCCCTCATACTTCTTCAAGGCCTCAAGTTCTGTTGCCGCATCGGGTTCTGGACTCGGGCGGCCCGCCGGAATCGAATTGCTCGCCTTCGAAGGTGAGATCGCGCTCGTCATCGGCGAGCCTGCCTACCGGGTGACGCTCGCCCAGGCGTGGGACCACGTCGCCTACGTCACCGCGTCGAACGATTTCGGGATGTATGACCTGCGGGGGAACGACAGGGGCTCTAACGTCCGCAACAAATCCGGGGACGGCTTCACTCCGATCGGCCCGGCGCTCATCGATGCCCGCGAGATCGATCCCGCGAAGCTGCGAGTACGCACGTGGGTCAACGGGGAACTCGCCCAGGACGGCGAGACGAGCGACCTCATTTTCCCGCTCGCGCAGTTCGTTGCCGATCTCTCCCAGCACTTCACCTTGGAAACCGGGGACATCATCCTCACCGGCACCCCGGCCGGGTCCTCGGTCGTGCAGCCCGGGGACGTGGTCGAGGTGGAAGTGGACGCCCCGGCCACCGGGCACACCTCTGGCCGGTTAGTGACGACGATTGTCGACGGTCCCAGCGGTGGTTTCGACGAATCGATCGGCTCGTTGCCCTCGGTGGATGACACGCAGCGGATCGACGCATGGGGATCGGCCGAAGCAGCGGGCATCGATCCGCCCACGACGGGCCTGTCCGCCGAACTTCGCGCGAAGCTCGAGCAGTGCCCGGTGGCGACGCTCTCGCAGATGCTCCGCCAACGCGGACTGAACAACGTCCACATCGACGGCGTCCAACCGCAGCCGGGTGCCGGCAAGGTCGTGGGCACCGCGAAGACGTTGCGCTTCGTCCCCAACCGAGAGGACCTGTTCACATCCCACGGCGGCGGCTACAACGCGCAGAAGCGCGCGTTCGACTCGGTGCAGGAAGGCGAGGTCCTCGTGATCGAGGCCCGCGGCGTCGTCGAAACCGGCACCCTGGGGGACATCCTCGCGATCCGCGCGCGCCACAACGGCGCCGCCGGGATCATCACCGACGGGGGAGTGCGCGACTACGAGGAGGTCGCCGCGATCGGCGTGCCCGTCTACTCCAAAGGTCCCCACCCCGCTGTTCTCGGACGGCGGCACGTGCCGTGGGACTACGATCTCACCATCGCCTGCGGCGGCGCGACCGTACAGCCCGGCGACATCATCGTCGCCGACTCCGACGGCGTCGTCGTCATCCCACCCGCGATCGCCGAGGACGTCGTGGATGCGGCGCTCGCGAAGGAAGAAGAGGACGGCTGGGTCGCCCAGCGCGTCGCCGAAGGCCACCCTGTTGGCGAACTGTTCCCGATGAACGCCCAGTGGCGGGAGCGGTACAACGCCGAAAAGCGCGAGGGATGAGATGACCGCGGAAACA
>CAMXUZ010000267.1 GCA_947251855.1 uncultured Ruaniaceae bacterium | reverse complement strand
CCACCTCGGTCGCCCTCGACGACCCGAGCACCGCCGCCGGTTTCACCGTCATCCGTGAGGAGAACCCGGACGGGTTCGTCATGGCGAACATCGGCGCCGGCCGCTCCGGGGACGGCGCCCGCCGCGCCGTCGACCTCCTGCAGGCCGACGCGCTGCAACTGCACATCAACGCGGTCCAAGAGATCGCGATGCCCGAGGGCGGAACGAACTTCTCCGAATGGCCCCGCCTCGTGGAGGAGGTCGTGGAGGCGTCGCCCGTGCCGGTCATCGCCAAAGAGGTCGGGTTCGGCCTCTCCCGGCGCACCCTGCGCACCTTGAGCGACCTGGGAGTGCAATTCGCCGACGTCTCCGGTCGGGGCGGCACCGACTTCCTCAGCATCGAGAACACCCGCCGCGCCCCGGAAGAGCTCATCGATTATTCGATCCTCACCGGCTTCGGCCACTCCGCCCTCGCCTGCCTGCTCGACGCCCCGGACGGAGCCCCCACGCTGCTCGCCTCCGGCGGGGTGCGTAACCCGTACGACGTCGTCAAAGCGCTAGCGGCCGGAGCACGCGCCGTGGGCGTGGCGGGCACGTTCCTCAAAGCGGTCCGTGACGGCGGCCCGGACGGGGTCGTTCGGCTCGTGCGGGCGTGGGAGGAACAGCTGCGGGGAATCTTCGCCCTGCTCGGCGCCCGCACCCCTGCCGACCTCCAGCGCACCGACCTCATCGTGCGCGGCGGTTTGGCCGAATTCTGCCGGGTGCGTAACATCGACCTCGCCGCGTTGAGCAACCGTTCCCGGCGCGCGTGACCGACAAGGAACCTATGACGAACACCACCCCGCCCAGCACAGAAATCCCCACCCGATGGGTGGGCCCGATCCGGATGTCGGGCAACGCCGCGGACGGCGAATTCGAGGTTCCGCTCGCCACGTACGAGACCCCGCTGTGGCCCTCCGTCGGGCGCGGGGCGCGGATCTCGCGGATGGTGGAGGGGGGAATCCGGGCGACGGTCGTCGACGAACGGATGAGTCGCTCGGTGCTGTTCACCGCCGAGAGCGCCGCCGACGCCTACGCCGCTGCCGGGCAGATCGCCCGGCGGTTCGACGATCTCGCCGCCGTCGTCGAAGCCGGGAGCAAGTACGCCAAGCTCCTCGAGGCGCACCCGGAGATCGTCGGCAACCTCCTCTACGTGCGGTTCGCGTTCACGACCGGGGACGCCTCCGGGCACAACATGGTGACGAACGCCTCAGACGCCCTCATGAGCGAGATCCTCTCGTGGAACGCCGGGCTCGGGTACGGATCGATCTCGGGCAACTTCTGCTCCGACAAGAAGGCGACTGCCGTCAACGGGATCCTCGGGCGGGGGCGCAACACCGTCGCAGACATCCTCATCCCGCACGAGATCGTGAGCAAATGGTTGCGCTCCTCGGCGCAGAAAATCAGCGATCTCGTGATCCAGAAGAACCTCGTGGGCTCCACGATCGCCGGTGCGCTGCGCTCGGCGAACGCCCACTACGCGAACATGCTCCTCGCCTTCTACCTCGCCACGGGGCAGGACGCCGCGAACATCGTCGAGGGCTCCCAAGGAATCACCTATGCGGAGAATCGTGAAGACGGCCTTTACTTTTCCTGCACACTTCCTCACCTCATAGTTGGTACCGTCGGGAATGGAAAGCACCTGTCGCATGTTGATTACGCCATGGAACGGATGAACCTGAGGCAGGATCGCCCCGCGGGTGAGAACTCGCGCAAGCTCGCCGCGCTTATGGCTGGCGCCGTACTGTGTGGAGAGTTGTCATTGCTCGCGGCCCAAACCAACCCGGGCGAGCTTATGCAGGCGCACCTGCGCCTAGAACGGAAAGAAGCACCTCGTTCATGACAGCGATCGGAATCCACGACCTCGAACTCAGCACGACGCACCACGTGCTGGGCCTCACCGCCCTGGCCGAGTTCCAGGGGATCGACCCGAACAAGTATCACATCGGTCTGGGCCAGGACGAGATCAGCATGCCCGCCCCGGACGAAGACGTCGTGACGATGGGGGCGAGCGCCGCGCAGCCGATCATTGCTCGCCATGGCACCGAGGGGATCCGCACCCTGCTGTTCGCCACCGAAACCGGCCTCGACCAATCCAAGGCGGCCGGCGTGTGGGTGCACGAACTGCTCGACCTGCCCTCCAGCGTGCGGGTCGCTGAGTTCAAGCAGGCGTGTTACGCCGGTACCGCCGCACTCCAGGCGGCCCTGGGCATCGTCGCGCGCAATCCCAGCGAGCGCGTGCTCATCATCTCCTCCGACGTCGCCCGCTACGAACTCGGCTCACCGGGTGAACCCACCCAGGGGGCCGGCGCCGTGGCGATGCTCATCTCCGCGGATCCCGCGCTCGTGGAGATCGAACCGGCCTCCGGGGTGTACACCGATGACGTGGACGACTTCTGGCGGCCCAACGATTCGACGACCGCCGTCGTCGACGGGCGACTATCGGTACGGGCCTACCTCGACGCCGTCGCCGGGGCGTGGGATGACCTCGCCGGACGCGGCGGCCCGGGCGCGGAGTCGCTGTCGCGGGTGGTGTACCACCAGCCATTCACCAAGATGGCGATGAAAGCCCACCAACACCTCGCCCGCCACGCGGGCGCCGACCTCGGCGAGGGCGGACTGAAAACCGGGTCGATCTATAACCGCCGGCTCGGGAACACCTACACCGCCTCGCTGTATGCCTCCCTCGCCTCCCTGCTCGATCACGAGGACGACCTCGCCGGCTCCCGCATCGGGATGTTCAGTTACGGCTCGGGATTGGTGAGCGAACTGTTCACCGGAATCGTGCAAGCGGGCTACAACGGAAACGGCCGGCGCGAGCGCACCGAAGCGATGATCGAGGCCCGGGTGCCCCTCGACGTCGACACCTACCGCGAACTCCACAGCAAGACCCTCTCCAGCCTGCAGGACGTGGAGACCCCGCGCGTGACGAAGGCGCCGTTCCGGTTCGCCGGCATCAAGGACCGCGCGCGGTTCTACCAGCGTACCGGGAACTAGCCGACAGGGGCAGAATCTGCGGCGTTGCACGGCCCCTCTAACCGGCGGGTGGAGTGAGCGGGAACCTCGGCTGGGCCCGGCCGCAGGCGACGTGCTCGAACTCTCATAGACGGGCCGTTGGGGCTAGCGCGTTTGTCCGAGGGCCGAAGAAGACCCTGCAGGGAGCGAACGCGTGTGGAGAGAGGGTAGTCTCAGGCGATCTCAGAACGGCCAGGTAGGAGCACGTGGAGGTGCGTTGGGCTTACTCGACCACGGTCGGCGCCTGCTGTGTCACGCGAATGAATGATCCTGGACACGGGAGGGTGCAAGGTGGTCTCTTCGAACCTCCACCATGCGCCAAAGTGGGGGCATGCTCCCGCATCCTGCACCGAGAAAACCGTGATCGCGTGTACTGCATGCGGATGCTCTAAGCAGCGGAGGGGACGCGCACAAATAGCCTGATCAGCAGTTAGAGGATTGCAAGTCAACGATTTCTTTATTATGGTGTCTGCCACTCTCAAGTCTGAGGAGGCTGTTTAATCCTTCCGTAAAGTGCATGACATGTAATTTCCATGGCATTACTGAGGCCGGGAAACGCTCGATTGATACTCGAAGGAAGAGGTTTATCGTGAGTCACGATCTTCTCGTCAGCGATGACGTAATTGACTTAAACGCCATTGATGGCGGATTTTGGGTGGAGCCGCTCGAGGGCTCCATATCCCTTTCGAATACTGCTGGCTGTTTTGGTACGGCCGGATGTTTCGGTGGCTGCGCGGGTACCGTTGGATGTTTCGGGACGTTCTAGTCTGCACAGAACCGACAGATTGTTGAATTCTAGATCGGACTCGTTCGAGATAGAACGAACTCTGGCGCTTCAACACATCTACTCTTTTAGCGCCTGCAGATGAATCCACATATGGGAAGGTGAAGCAACGTGATCCTCAAAGACAACGAACACATTGACTTATTTGCGGCGGAACCGGACGGAATGGAAATCGAAAGTCTTCCTGAGGCCTCAGCGCCGATAAACACATACGGGACCGCATCCACCTTCGGCTGCGCCTCGTCGTCGACAAAGGGAAGTGCCGCTTGCGCCGGCTCTCTATCGTCCTAACTGTACGCCTGATACATGAGTGAGGTGCGTTGCTGATTGCTGAACACCCATCGAATCTAACGCTAAAGCGGCTCTCGACCACGTAGAAGGAGAACAACATGGATAGCATCGATCTGTTTGCGACCGACATGGATGAGTCCGACCGAGACCTCGCGGTTGAACCAATCAACGACCAGGCAGCTCCCTCGGGCACGTTCGGAACGGTTGGTTCCCTTAGCTGCGCGTCGTCTTCCTCCAAGGGTTCGCTTTCGTCAGCCGGGTGCATTTCTGGATAGTCGGCGCGGGGGACGAAGGAGCCCCCTCCGCGATATTCAATAGGCACCGAGTCATCGCGCGCGGAGCGTTGTTCCGTCCGCTGCGCGATGACTCTGCAAAGAGGCGGTTCGGATCCGCGAGCGATGGCGTGAGTCGAGAGGAAGATCGTCAGATGGCGCACGAAACCACGTATGACACCCTCGGTCAATCCTCGGCGAAACTCCACCCGTCCATTGAAGTTGTTGAGGGAATGGATCGTGCGACGCTCCTTTATGACGCGAGGACGAAGAACTATGCTCGGATCGGCGACACTGCGGCGAAAGTCGTCGCCAGCATTGAGAAGATGGCCGACGACGTCACGATAGAACAAGTCGTCCGTTCCCTCTCCGAACAGAATCGGGCCTCGGAGGAAGCGGTTTGGGAAAAAGTCGGACCGATGTTCGCGCATTTGGACCAGATGGGCATTCTGCGGGACTCCACGCAGCCGAGTACCAACCAGTCGACCGAATACGAGTTCACTCTATTGCGGCGCTACCCCTTGGTCACTGATCCGGGGCGAATCTTCGGCCCTTTCCGCATCCTCTTCAAGAAGTTCCCGGGTTCGGTAGCAGGTGCGTTGCTCGGAATTGTTGTCCTGGCGTCGATAGTGATCCTGGCTATCACCCTCCCAGGAATAATCACGGAAGGGATCAACAATATAACGTTCGGCGCTGCTGCCATTGCATTGCTGTTCACGACTTTTATACACGAAGCGGCTCACGCTGCCCTGCTAGTTCGTTATGAGGTGCCCCCTCGTGAGGCGGGTGTCGGTCTACTTTTCGGGTTTCTCCCTGTCGCGTATGTTGACCGCTCGGATTCGTACCGGATCGTTGAGAAGCGTAAACGCGTTCTCGTCTCTCTTATCGGACCGTTAACTGATCTTTCGTTGGCCGGTGTGGCGGCATTCGCGTCCTTTTATGTATCGGGCAACGACGGGATGATCCTGTCCAACTTATCGCTTTTATTATTTGTGGTCTTCCTGATTAACCTGAATCCGATCCTTCCCACAGATGGAGCCCATGCACTGGAAGCGCTGACAGGAGAAATAAACGTCCACTCCAGAGCATTCACTTACGTCTTCGGGCGCTTTTTCGGAAAGAGTCAGAAAGCGCAGTCACATGCGGCTCAGCGAGGACGCCCGATACTCTATTACGGCGTAATCATCTTGACGGTTCTTTGGCTATGTGTCATTGCCGCTAGTATCTTCTTCACGATCCTGGGATTGGTGAGCTGACTTTGCACGAAGATGTCGTATTCGACTACTTTGTTGAGCGTATTTCCTCTCTTCCCATCCCTCAGTTCGCGCAGCTTCGCGACGTCTCCGTGCTCGACGGCATTGCGCGACTTTCTGAACTGTCAGCCACTGCCGAGTCACTCGAGCAGGAGATATCTGATGACCTCTACGAAATTGTTCCAGACCTCTCCTCGGCGACGAGAGCAACCGTTATCTCCTTTCGGCGCGATATCTTCAACCGGCGCGAACGGTGGAGATCGGATCAACGGGTCTTTGAGATACTTCGCTCGGTCCGAAGTGAGCTTCTTCGGAAAATTAGCGTGCTCGATACGACGCTCGTCGAGCATGCAACTCTTTCAGAGAAGCTTGGAAGACAGCTTCATGCTCGAGAACTCGAGGAGAGCGAACTCCTCATCGGACTTTCAACGACGCCTCTGATTGCATCAGCCATTGCGCTAACGAGTCCCAGTGCATGGCGAGCGATCGAGGGGTCATTGCCTACCAACCGCCCAGCAGTTCGTCGAAAACTCGCACGCACGCTCCTCATGTACGCGCAGCGAGGAGCTTTGAAACCCGGCCCTCTGTCAACATTCACGGAGTTAAACGTCTGTGGCCCGATGGCCCCGGATCGTACCGCACACCCAACTGCCCTCCTAGCTATCAGCGCAGTTCGATGCATTCTGCACGCGTTGTCCGCCGCCGATGAATTTAAGGAATATTTTTCCTTTGCGTCGAATCCGACGCTCCTGCAAATGGACGACGAACGCGCTCGGTTGACGGTTCCGATGTATCAACGCATTGAGAACCAGTTCAATTGGCGCCGCGACGACGTGGCAATTGCTGAAGTGCCGGGTTGGTTGACACGGAGATTGAACTCCTTGCCGCCCGGAAGTACCGGGAACGAGGTGGAGGAACACGTGGGGCACGAGACTTCGCTGCGTTTCCTCGTGGATACAGGTCTCGTATTGCCGCTGTTGCCGTGGGAGACGGTGGCTGGGGCCCCTCAAGCGGATCTGCGCCGTTTGATTCCCGAAGACCACCATCTCAACGGTGTGTTGGCAGATGTTGAACGGGTTACTCGCGAGATACCTTCGGCGTCAGCAGCCCAGAGGTCAAAGGCGGTGGCCGCTGTGAACAGCAAGCTCTCCGGCGTCTACCAATACCTAGGTCGCACACCACCGGTTTTCGTCACGGGTCATGATGTCGTGCGAGAAAATTTTCTCGGCTCCAAGAATGCCAAGATGAAGCGCTCGCTAATGCGCTCAGTCGAGACGGCTCAGGAGGTCTACCGCGAAGGGTTGCACCGGGGCGTGCTGCACGACGCTCTCATTGCTCATGCCCGCGAGATCATGGGTACTCCGAAGGGGACCGTCGTCATAGATGACTTGGAATATCTACTCTCCCACTTGTCCTACGGTGCCAGCACCGTACAGCGCTACCAGTCGACGATGCATGAAGAGATGGCGCTCCTGACAAGATTCTCCACGCGGCAAGACTTGAGTGATTCCCGGCCGGTGATCGAGACGCCTTCGACACCTCCGGCAATAGGTATGGCGATCATTCAGGAACACCCCGCGGGCGGCCCGGACGTGTTGGACTCCATAGGGCCTTACGGCCCGGGACAGTTCACCCGTTACACGGAGACAAGCCTGCGCCAGGTGACGAACGAGGAGCTCCGATCGTGGGTGGAGGATCAGGTTGATGCGAGTGCATATGTCCTGGAGGTGACGACAGCCACTGACCAGAATGATCTCCAGAAAGACGCGGCGTCTGTCTGGCCGGCGCTGCGTTGGCCCCTCGATACCCATCGTCGTGATGGGGGTGAGGTGCCGCTTGCGGACCTCGTCCTAACTATTGACCAGGATGATGCGGTCACCCTTAGGGACCGGACCGACCAGCCGGTCAGCCTTGTTTACGTGGGTGTCGTGCCTATTGAACTGATTTCAGGGCCGATCCGTAACCTCATTAGCTTGGCTTCTCCATGGGCGTTCTCACCGATCGACGCGGGACCCTACGAGATACCTCCACAGAAGATCTCTGAACCGATCATCCGGGAACGGGAGACGCGCAAAAACCTCGTCCTATCGAGACACACCATCGAGTGCGAGATTTCGGACTTACCTCGCGCCTTCCTCGATGGGGTGACGCCGGGGGCAGTGCAGAAGCTCTTCTCGAGATTCAGCGATTGGGGCCTTGGCGAGGAGATCTATGTCAAGACAGTACCCAAGACCCTCTCCTTCGCTGCGTCACCGAAACCCAGCTGGGTATCGCTTGGATCGGTCGCGTCACTCCAGTCACTCAGACATACTCTTCGTCGCGAGTCCGGCACGCATCACCTCCAGATTACGGAGGCGCTCCCGACGGTTTGTGATTACACCGAGGCTGGCGTTGATGCCGTGACCCAAACGATGCATCTGGTAGGAGGCTGAGTCGATGAGGCAACGCGTCTTGTACTGGCAGATTCTCCATCGTGATTATGGTCTTGACGACATGGTTATAGAGGATGTGGTCAAACCAGTCGTAGCGGAGCATGCCCCCGATCATCCATGGCACTTCTTGCGGTATTTCGATGAACGAGGACCACATCTACGGCTCCGAATAATTGCGGAGTCCGGCGCCATAGACACGCGACGTTATGAAGCAATCACCTCTGACTTGGATGGAGCTCTGATGGCAGCAATGAACGCAGCCGAAACTCGTCATGTGCGTGACCCAAGTCCGTTCGAGACACAACTCTTGCAGCTGCCGCAAACACCCGGGGTCGGCGTCCACGCGGCCCTTTACGAGCCTGAGGTGGAGAAATACGGAGATATCGCACGGGTGCGCGCAGCCGAGAGGATCTGGTGCGCCTCAACGCTAGAGGCTTTGCGACACATCACTCCCCAATGGTCTGCTACCGATCGCCTGTTACACGCTGCTACAGATGCCTTCCACGCCTCTGTTCTCTTCTTCCAGTCAAAT
Organism: uncultured Ruaniaceae bacterium; assembly: GCA_947251855.1. The sequence continues at coordinate 9,259 of CAMXUZ010000267.1, read as the reverse complement.
GCAACGGCCGTTAAACGGTTCTGGACAAAATACGCCCAATACTGGGCGGGCGGGAGTAAGGCCACGCTGACCGACCTAGCGAACGACCCCAGACTCCATACCTTGGCCCTTGAAGCGGAAGCGGGTTTCGACGGGCATGACGCGAACACATGGCCGGAGCGGTTCGTTCGAATGTGCACAGGAGACATCAATATGTTTAATCATCAGTTACATCTCCACCATAATCGCCTGGGCATCAGCCCAGGGGTAGAAGCCCCGCTTGCGGTATTGAGCCTTCTGTTTCTTCGCCGATTCGAGGGTGACCTCGCTGCTTCCTCCACGCCGTTGGTCTCTAGCGAACGCAAGTGGACGGCATAAGGATGGGACGCGTAGATGCATCTGATATCGCCGATGTGAGGAAACTTGTCTCTCGGCGCACCGGGTTGATTTCCCAATGCGTACCGCTCGAATCCTTTGATGGATCAGGGGATTGGTACGTGTATGCATCCAGCTTGGGAAATCTCGATCACATCGTTTCTGGGATTGAACACGCTGCTGATGCAGGCGCGGACGTTCAGCTCGGTGGTGCCGGAACGGCAGTGACTACGGACCACGCAGCAGATATTGCCGCAGTCGAGGGATTGGAGCGCTATTCCTCCTGCGTGTGGGACGATTTGCCGACGAGGTGGGCGAGCGAGAGGCAAATGCGCGAGTCGGGCGATAGCCACCTTGATGTCATGACCCTGGCAACTGTTGGGGAAAACGAATCGCGCACTGGTCGGGCAGTAATATCGAAAGCGAACCTTAACCGACCACTCCGATGGATTCGCGGAATCAATCTGCATAATCGAACGCCGGCATGGGTGCCGCTCATTTGTACGTACCTCTTCGTGAACCCGATTACCTTGGGGGAGAGGATATGGACGCCGATCTCGACAGGGTGCGCCACCTACAGTAACGCGGAAGGTGCATTATTAGCCGGGCTCCTCGAAGCAGTGGAACGGGAGTCGATCGCGTTGGTCTGGTTGCAGAAATTGCCGTGTCCCCGACTCGATACAGAGTCGCTGGACCCGCCAGCAGTAGACTTTATTCGAGAATTCGAACGTCGCGGTGCAACCGTCTCGCTAATGGATGCGACCACTGATCTCGGAGTTCCCACCATCTACTGTTTGATCCGACGCGAATCCCAGCACGCGGCGCAGATCGTCACATGCGCAAGCGCGACGAACGGTAGCGAAGCCGCGCTAAAAGCGCTCAGAGAAGCCCAATCAACGCTGGTGGCAATCGAGACCAATAGCGCCCCAGTTCCCGACGATGTCATGGACTTCCACGACACGATACATGGGGCGGTCTATATGGCGCACCGCTCCCGGCGCGAGCACTTTGATTTTCTGGATAGTTCGCGGAAGCGAACGCGGGTCGCTGAGATGCCGCGGCTGCCCGATGATACAGGTGAAGCGCTTGCAGAAGTGTTGAGAAGGCTGCGGCGACTCGATATGGAAGCTTACGCCGTCGATATCACCACAGACGAGGGAGCACGTTCCGGTTTCACTTCCGTGAAAGTGCTCGTACCGGAACTAATACCTTTATCGTTTGTGCATTCCACTCGATACCTGGGTACATCACGACTATACGGTCTGCCCGAGCACTTCGGGCGCGATGCCCTTCCAGAGAAGGAGATTAACCCGTGGCCTCAGCCTTTCGCCTAAGAGATTCGATCTTTTTGTCTGCCCTCGATAGCCAGGCTAAGGCGCTCACTGATCGGATACACGAAAGCTTAGGTGGGATCGGAGTCAAGGATATTGCACGAGACGATCTAGTTCATGGCTACGGCGGTCCTTCCTGGGCGGAACCGAATACGACGCAGATTCTTGTCGCTACTGTTCCGAGACCGGATATGGAACAGCGCGCTCACAAGATGTCGCGCATCGACGGCTCGATTACTATTCCTGTTGTCTTGGAATACCCGATGGTGAGAGTCGGTCCGGTTGCCGATGGAGATAGTGGGTGCTATGAGTGTTTCTCCAGACGCCTTATTCAGCATGGCGCTGATGAAACCTTCGAGACTATGAAACGCCAAGCGTTTGCCGCTACTGAAGGCGGCCCAAACTTGCTGTTGCACCACGAGAGCGAGTACGTCGTTGCACGCGTATTGTCGCTTGTTTACATGTCCCGGTCAGCTGGGAGTGCAGGTCAAGGTCTCGGCGGGCGCTCGATGTGGCTGGATGTTGCGAACTTTACGGGCTCTGTCGATCGCGTAGTCGGAATCCACGGGTGCGCGACGTGCGGGGGTCAAGCAGGAACCCCGGAGGAGCGCACGTGGAAATTTCTGACCTGAGACCGAGAGGTGGGTAATGGTTAAGGGACGAATCCTAGACGCGTCCGGAAAAATGGATGCGATGCACATCGGAATGGCCGCGCGCAACGATGTTGCTATGCAGCCGCCGGGCCAGCCCTCTCTTATCGGAGGGGTCCGAACCGCTGTGGTTGATGGAGGCGTCCTCATCGCGGGTGGGCCCAGCCCTGTGTACTTTTCGGGAGAGTTCGCCAGGACGCGGCTATTGCCGCTTCTCGGTCATCTGGATGGGTCATCGGATCAAGCGACGATTGCGAAGCAGACCGGACTTTCGGAACAGAGTCTTTACGCCGCCCTGTCCCTGCTCCACGCTAAACGCCTGCTGCAGTGGGGGCCGCTCGACGGGCCAGATTCGCCAACGGAGTCGCAGGAAATTCTCTGGCACGCCCTTTCTGCGCGGCTAGCGAACTCACGACGCTTTCGTAACGCGGCCGAAGCGCTCGGACATTCCGAGGGCAACCCACTAAGAATCATCGGCAGCGACGCGTTCATCAATCGCGAAGAATTGGGTCAACAACTCAATAATGCCGGTGTGTTGCTCACCGATGACGAGCGCGACCTCGGAACCGAGTCGCTGACCGTTGCGCTGGGGACGATCTCCAGCGAGGAAGCGCGCCGTCTCCGGGCACGAGGACACAGCTTCGTTCACGCCTACGTCCACCGCGGGCTGCTCACCCTTTCCCCTCTGATCAGATCTGATCTGCCGTGCCATTCCTGCTTCCTGGCTGCTCTGACAGACGTCGACCACGAACATTTCGTTGGCAACGATAACGACTTCAATAGCATCTCGGTCGACATACAATCGAGGCTCATCACCTCGCTATTGGCGGGAAACCTCGTTCCGGTAGCGCTTCGTACCGCGCAGATCAAACTTATTCGTCGTGCCGTTCTCATCGATATTGCAGATGGTACAGAGCGGTCCATAGAGACCTATTCTCGACCGGGCTGCGCGGAGTGCGGACCTTCGCCTGTGCCAGCGGAACCCGCCCCCCTCATATATGAAGACATCGTTGCTTTCCCCCCGGCTGATCTCCTCGATCCGGCCACCCATATAACTCATTACAAACCATCGAATGTGCAGCTCCAACGCCCCGACCGGTCAAGTCTTGAGAACTCTCCGGCTACAACAGCTGAGTCGGCAGATGATGCTCAGATCAAACGCCTTCTCGAGGCACTTCGACTCACATTCGGTTTCCGACGTGAAGACGGCGCTGTTGAATACCAACGACACGCCCCAACTGGTGGGAATCTAGGTTCGCCCGAGGCGCACGTCCTGGTAGGAGAGGGCGTCGCCGGCCTAGGTTCAGGCCATTACCAGTATGACGGGGTAAACGAGCGGCTTGTGCACGTCTCCGAACGTGAGGTACCGGTGCCCGACGGTGTCATTCACCTCCTCCTGACCGCTGCGCTTAGCCGGATGGGTGAAAAGTACGGTGCGAATGCTCTGCGATTAGTGCACCTCGATGCCGGCGTCACGTGTGCCCATTTCATCGCTGCCGCCACGGCACAGGGACTGCGACCGCGTCTCCATGCGAGAGCCGACTCGGAGGTGCTGCAACGCCAGACTCGTCGCACGCGGCGGAGCGACCCGGTAACTGCCCTGATCGCCATCGACAGCAGCAAACAGGTAGATGAAACGGAACCTCGTTCGTTTCAAGGACGAATGCACAGGACGCTCGGTGCCGAACCGTCCGCCCCCGCCTCTCCCCGCCCCACGAGTGAGCAGGCTAGCAACAAGCTCCCCGCCGGGGCAGCGCTTGTCGATCAGCTCCTTCAGTATTCTGACGACGTCGCTGACAACGGCGTTGCAGTTCCCGCCTGGCACGGTTTCGAGGGGTTAGGCGATGGGATTCTCGGACGGATCTCTCATCGAACGTGGGACCGCCGTCCGGTCGATTACAGTGATATCGAGGCAGTTGCCGAGCGCATCGCGAGGGCGCGCAGAGCGCTGCCTGGGGACGACGGCTCCCTGGGTGTTGACTTTGCTGTTGTCGGTCAGAACGTCAGCCGTGAGCCACCGTCAAGCTGGATTATCCGAAACGATGGGTCGCTTGAGCGCATAAAGACGCTTGCTCCCGATCCGTTGCAGAACGCTGTTATCCAGCCGGAGTATGCCGAGGCTCCTGTGCTGGTCATCGCCACGATGCGTCTAGCAGAACTGACAAATCGAGGCGGCGTGCGGTCCTATCTGGATGCGTTGATGGCTGCAGGAAGTGCCCTACACGCGGGTTGGCTCGACATGCGAGGACGCGGGTTGGAAGGTGGGATCTTTGCAGGGATCTTACCTGACAAGTCGATCAATAGGCTCCTCGATGGCACGCCGTGGGACCACCGGCCAGTACTGGCATTAGCGGTGGGGCACCCCGTGCGCCTGGGAAGGGGCTAGCTTGAACGAGGTCGCTGTAGAAGCCGATAGACTCACGAAGACTTATTCGCAAGACGGCGAGTCCTTCAACGCTGTTGACGCCGTGAGTTTTGAGTTGCCCTTCCGCGGAGTCTTCGGCCTGCTCGGGCCGAACGGTGCGGGGAAGACGACCACCCTAGAGATGCTTGCTGGGCTCCGCCCTGCTGACCGGGGCTCGGTACGGGTGCTCGGGGTCGATCCTTTCGTTGATCGCCAGACCATGACCCGACGGCTTTCTATCCAACCCCAAAAGGCTGCGCTATTTCAGCACCAGACCGTGCAAGAGCTCCTCGGAATGTGGGCGTCGTTCTTTCCGCATTCGCGCGCGCCGGCGGACGTCATTGAGGAACTTGACCTCAGCGCGTCCGCACGCACTCGGGTCGCTCACCTCTCTGGCGGTCAACTGCAGCGGGTTCTCGTGGGCACTGCGATCATTTCGCGCCCAGAAATCCTTGTTCTTGACGAGCCGTCTGCCGGACTCGATCCGAATATCCGAGATGACCTTTGGCGCGTGATCCGCAATGAGGGAGAGCGGGGCACGCTAGTTCTCCTCTCCACTCACTCCATGGAAGAAGCCGAGGAGCTCTGTGAATCGGTCATCATCATGCACGAAGGGAGGATCGTTGCGGACGGGACACCGCGAGATCTCATCATCGAGAACGTTCCCGGCGGGGACGTTGGGTTCGTGATTGATCCAGAACGCTTTTCTCAATCGCGTCTGCGGAGCGACATCCTTGAACCGGAACTTGACTACTCAGTGGAGCGTTTAGCCTCTGGTCTGTCGATCCTTGTGGAGACGTCCGATACGGACTTCTTTCTGAAGCGGCTACTTGCTTCGGAGGCCGCTTCGAGCGTCCGTCACATCACTGTTGGGCGCGTCGGGCTTGACCACGTATTTCGCACGGTGACCGGAAAGGAGCTTCTCGATGACTAGTCAAACAGTGCCTGACTCGAGGCGAATTTCTTGGTCTCGAATGAAATCTCTGCTCGGCATGCAACGTCGAGAGCTTCTGCGCGACGGGCGAAGTTTCTGGTTCTCATTCCTCTTTCCGTTTGCCATTCTAGGCCTGTTCCTACTCATATTTGGGAGCATAGATGCCTATTCTGGCGGTGAAGGTGCCGTTGATCAGATCATTGCAATGTCGCTTTTTATGGCGGTCACTTCTATCGCATTTACGGCCACGGCTTCCCCTTTGGCGACATTGAGACGAGACGGCGTGTTGCGACTGTTATCGACGACACCAGTGTCCCGGGCCGAGTTTCTCATTACCCATATCCCGGTGCGACTTGTGCTCGTAGCGTTTCAGACCTTGGTAATTCTTCTCCTGGGATGGTTGCTCGATGCATTCAGCCTCAGGGTCATCCCGGCTGCTGTAGGAGTGAGCCTTCTAGGAATGGTGCTATTCGGCTCTCTCGGGTACCTATTGGGTGGGGTCCTACCGGGGCCAGATGCTGCATCGAACTTGGGCACGCTTGTGCAGCTCCTCGCGTTCTTCCTCTCTGGTCTGGTATTCCCGCTGGAAGCATTTCCTGCTCAGCTGGAGTCGCTCCTCACCTACATGCCATTCACCTTTTTCGCCGACCTGCTTCTCAGCGTACTCACGGGGATACCCGCGGTGCACCCGGTGTGGCTATCAGTCATGGTGGTGCTTGGAACGAGTCTCGTTTTTTCCTTCGTCGCAGCGCGCATCTTTAGGTGGGAGGAGTAGCGAGCAGAGAGGATAGGGTGCCCTGGACCGGCGCGGTCCTATCAGCCGGCGGTTGAGCGCCTCCGTGGCCAAGGCGCGGAGCGCAAGCGACGCCTACCCCGCCAACAGCTGGCAGGGTAGGTCGCTCCATCCGCACCTTTGGAAGCACAGCTCGCCGCGCCGTCACACCGCGGTGTAGCCGCCGTCAACGAGATGGTAGCTGCCCGTGATGAAGCTCGCCGCCTCGCTGAGGAGGAAGCAGGTGAGCGCGGAGACTTCCTCCGAGCGGCCGAGCCGGCCGAGGGGGTGCTTGGACTTCAGCACTTCCAGCACCTCCGGTTCGAGGGTGTTCTCCAACAGTGGCGTCATGATGTAGCCCGGGCCCACCGAGTTGACGCGCAGGCCCGCCTCACCGTATTCGGCGGCGGCGTTCTTCGTGAGTCCCACCACCCCGTGCTTCGCCGCCGTGTAGGCGCCGTTCCCGATCGCTGCCACGGTGCCGTGGATCGAGGCCATGTTGACGATCGCACTGCGGTGGGGATCCTTGAGCATCTCCGGGATCTGGTAGCGCATCCCGTACAGCACGCCGTTGAGGTTGATGTCTATGACCCGGCGCCAGTCCTCGAGGTCCACCTCACCCGCGGGTGCTTGCGCCCCGCCGATCCCAGCGTTGTTCACCGCGAGGTGGAGCCCGCCGTACGTCTCCACGGCGAAGTCGACGACCGCCTTGTTCTGCTCCGGGTCCGCCGTATCTTGTTTGAATGCCGACGCCGCACCGCCGGCTTGGGTAATCGCGGCGGCTACCGCTTCCGCACCCTCGAGATTGATATCGGAGACGACGACGGCCGCGCCATCGCCCGCGAGTTCCTTCGCGATTGCTTCTCCCAGGCCGGAAGCTCCGCCCGTGACGATCGCGACCTTATCCGTAAACCGTGCCATGGTGGCTCCTTTCTGTACCACTTCCACAGTAGAGCCGCGGCGCGGCGCCTACCTAGGTCCCCGGTCCTATTTATAACGAAATGGTCAAGGCGTATTAGCGAAATCCCCAAACCTGCGTTATCGTTCAACTGCACGATTAGAGTCGACGAGCCAGCCGAGGAGGCATGAGTGGCTAATTCAATCGACCGGCGGCTGTTTTTGAAGGGAATCGCCGGCGGGGCGGCAGCGATGGGGCTCGCCGCATGCGGGGCGCCCGCGTTGATCGTTCCCGAACACGCCGCGCGTGGAGACGCCGTTGCCGGTGCAACGATGCGGATCGCCCGACCCGCCGCGAGCGCTGCGGAAACTCTCGATCCCGCAAGCTCGCTCTCCGCGTACGAGTATCTCGGCGCGCTGTACAACCGGGTGGTCCGACTCGACCGCAACGGGGAAACGGTGCCCGACCTCGCCACCGAATGGTCCGCTAACTCGGACGCGACGGTGTGGACGTTCAAGCTCCGCCCCGAGGTGCGCTTCCACGACGGCCAGCCCCTCACGTCCCGCGACGTTCGTTACAGCTACGGCCACATCCTCGATCCCGACACCGGTTCGCCCCAAGCCGGCCCGCTCAGCCTCATCGACTCCATCGATGCGACCGACGAGACGACGGTCCGATTCAACCTCTCGACCCCGAACGCCGAGTTCCCCTCGCTCCTGACCGCCTACCAGTGCTACATCATCCCGGAGGACTCCGCTGAGCAGATCGGGCGCACCGGCATCGGCACGGGCCCGTTCAAGCTCGAATCCTTCGAATCCGCCGCGGCCGGCAAGGTGGTCGCGAACGAGGACTACTTCGATGGCCGGCCGCAGCTGGACGCGATCGAGTTCTACTCGATCCAAGACTCCAGCGCCCGGGTGAATGCGTTGCTCGCCGGGCAGGTCCACCTGCTCGCGCAGACCAACCTGGACAACCCGACCGCCCGCGTGATCGAAGGCTCCCCGGGCACGACGATCGCCCGGGTAGAAAACGCCCAGTGGTACACCATCCCGATGCTCTACACCTCGGAGGAGTTCGCCGATTCCCGCGTGCGGGAAGCGATGCGGCTCGCCTATGACCCCGCGGCGGTCCTCGACACCGCCCTGCAAGGGACCGGGGCGCCCGGCTGGGACAACCCCGTTCCCCCGCAGCTCGCGGCGTTCCTCGAATACGAGCGTGAATACGATCCGGACAAGGCCCGCGCCCTGCTCAAGGACGCCGGAGTGGAAGGATTCCGCACGAAACTCTACACCTCCGCCTACGATCCGAACTTCACGCCCATCGCCACCGCGTATGCGCACCAAGCCGCGGAAGCGGGCATCACCCTCGACATCACGAACACCTCCGCGGACTCCTACTACACCCAGATCTGGATGCAGGTGCCGCTGATGATGGGCTACTGGGCGACCGGCCGGCCGATCGATCAGCTGCTCAACCAGATCTTCCGCTCGGGCTCGAGCTACAACGAATCCGCATGGTCCAACGAGCAGTTCGACGACCTGCTCGACTCCGCTCGGGCGGACACGAACGACGAGTCCCGGCTCGCGAAGTACCAGGACGCGCAGCGGCTCATCATCGACGACGGCGCCTGCCTCACCCCAGTCTTCGGCGACCGGTTGGTGGGACTGTCGAGCGACGTCGTCAACTACGACGAATTCGGATTCGAATTCGACTACCTCAACATCGGATTGCGGGAGGAGCAATGACCCGACTCATCCTCACTCGGCTCCTGACCGGCATCATCACCCTCTTCCTCACCGCGTTCTTCGTGTTCTTCGCCGTGCAGGCGCTGCCCGGCGACGTCGCGACCCAGCTGCTCGGGCAGGACGCGACCCCCGAGGCCGTGGAAACCCTCCGCGCGCAACTCGGGCTCGACC